>CAZANK010000022.1:6202-16127 GCA_964486235.1 uncultured Prolixibacteraceae bacterium
AGTTGTTTAATCACGGCTTCCCCGTCGTGTATGCCGGTGGACGCTGCAATTTCAACGTTCGGAAGGGCCGCGCTGACGATTCCCACCCATCGTAATGTCCGGCGGATATCCGCAGGCGTGCTGAATATTTCCGAGGCCGACAATTCAAGCCGGTCGAGATTGATATCCGGTTCGTAAAAACGATTGAACATAGTCACTCCCCCTGCCCCGCCCGCGAGAAGTTTTTCAACAATCGCAACCAGGTTGGTAAAATAAGACCCGATTTTTACCGAAACGGGAACCGAGACTTCCTTTTTCACCGCTTTAGCGATATCGGTATAGAGCTTCTCGATCTGATCCGGCGATTCGCCCCGCTTCGTAGGAACAAAGAAAATATTCAATTCCAGCGCATCGGCTCCCGCAGCCTCAAACTCCTTTGCAAAAGCCATCCATTCTTTCGACGACGTACAGTTGATACTGGCGATCACCGGAATTGCCACTTCCTTCTTTGCCCGCCTCAGCAGATCCAGGTGGGCCTCAACCGAGTGGTGACGGGTATAATTCCGGATATAGTCCTCGGCCTCAGGATAGGCATTCTGAGGATTCGTGTGGATCAGATGACTGACCTCGTTCGTGATCTGTTCTTCAAAAAGCGACTTCAGAATTACCGCGGCAGCACCGGCTGACTCCAGTGTCCTGATCTTCTCCACACTGCTGCTCAGCCCCGAACTGGCTACGATCACGGGGTTCTTTAAATGTAATCCTAAATAGTTTGTCTCCAGGTTCGTCATAAATTACCGTATTTTGTGAATCAACGTTCAAACTTATTATTGATTATTGATGATTGATTATTGAACATTGGCTATTGATGATTGAACATTGGTTATTGGTTATTGGTTATTGGTTATTGATGATAGCTCACAGCGCCGTTCCCCGAAAATCAAGCTGCCTATACGAACCATCGTACTGCCCTCTTCCACGGCAATCCGGTAGTCGTCCGACATTCCCATGGAAATTTCGGCAAAAGATTCCTGTTTGTCAAAAAACTCACCCTTTATTCGCTTAAAGATCTCCTTCAGTGACCGAAATTCCTTCCGCACCTGTTCCTCCCGGTCCGTGTTGGTCGCCATCCCCATGACCCCGCATACCTCAACGAATTCCAGTTTCCGGAATTCGTCCGACGCCAGCATGCCGGTCGCTTCGGCGAGATCGAAGCCAAACTTCGTTTCTTCTTCTGCAATGTAAAACTGAAGCAGGCATCTGATTTTCCTGTTGTTTTTTCTTCCTTCCCGGTCAATGGTTTTCAGCAACCGAAACGAATCCACGCTTTGAACCAAATGAATAAAAGGGGCGATAAACTTTACCTTATTGGTCTGTAAATGCCCGATCAGGTGCCATTGAATGTCAGACGGCAATTTCCCGTATTTGGCGACCAACTCCTGCACTTTGTTTTCTCCGAACACCGTTTGACCAGCCCTGTAGGCCTCCTCAATGACGGCAACGGGTTTGGTCTTCGAAACGGCCACCAAACAAACCCCTTCACCCAGTTGCCCTTTTACTTGTGAGATTCGATCTGCAATATCCATAGTCCTTTTTTGTTGTACAAAGCTACAAAAGCCTATGAAACAGGCCTTCTTTTTCAAGTTTTTTTCCTGATAAATCCCGCCGCGAAGTTTTTCGCTCCTTTTTTTATCTTTACAACCCGATGATACTGCAACGGAAACATATGATTTCGAGGATGAATGCGCTGGGAAAGAGAAGGCAGCCTTTTGTTTTTCTGATCGATTTCGATTTTCAGCGGCCCGTTCTTTTACGCTGGGAGGACCATACCGACCTGTTATGGAAAACACCGTTTCACGGCAACTTCATGGACCATGCGCATTCCTTGCATGGATTCAGGTGGGAGGTTGATCCGGTTCCGTACGACCAGTACAGAAGTGCCTTTGACCTGGTGATGGAACAGATTCTGAAGGGCAACAGCTATCTGCTTAACCTCACCATGCCCAGCCGGGTTGAAACCAACCTCGATATGGAAGGCATCCTTTTTTGCAGCCGCGCCCCCTACCGGGTTTACCTGAAGGGGCATTTCCTGTGCTTTTCTCCTGAAATATTTGTCCGCATTGAAAACGGAAAGATATCCTCCTTTCCGATGAAAGGGACCATTGATGCCCAAATTCCCGATGCCGCCGATTGCCTGAAAAACGACCGCAAGGAACTGGCCGAACATGCCACAATCGTCGACCTGATCAGGAATGACCTGAGTATGGTTGCCGGGAATGTCGTGGTTGCCCGTTTTTGTTATCTTGACCAGATCCGCACGAACAGCACGGATCTCCTTCAAATGAGTTCAGAGATCACGGGGTTGCTGCCGGCAGGCTACCTGGAACACCTCGGCGATATCTTCGCCCGGTTACTGCCGGCTGGATCCATCTGCGGAGCGCCAAAACGAAAAACCGTCGAAATCATCAAAACGGCCGAACCTTACGACAGAGGGTATTACACCGGCATCTTTGGTACTTTTGACGGAGAAAATTGGATGACCCCCGATACGCCATTGTTAAAAGGGACCCGACGACAGGCATTGCTCGACCTGCGGCTGATCACAGAACGAACAATCACGGAAAGGGACTTGCCCTGTTTTCAAAAAGTGGGCATCATCAATGCTTTTCTTGACCTGAATCACATGCCTGTCATAAAAAAAGAGAATATTTTTTGACAAAAGAAAACGTGTTTTTCTCCTAAAAATCAAAAGGATAGAAAAAAAATACCCACTGCTTCCCGTTCGGAAGTGCATTTTTTTTTCAGGAAAGCCGTGCAAACTATTTTTTTAATCCTTCATTTTTGTATTTTTCGACAAAATTAAAAACTAAAAAACAGCTTATCCGGAGCCTTCACAGGCCTGTTTTAAATGGAGGAAATGAAGATGACAACCAGCAGTAAACCCAGAATCATTAAAGACTACGAAAAATTGGATGAATCGATCAAAGAACAAATAAAACTGGTTTATCCGAATGGTTTTAGCCAGCACCTGATCACCTTTACCAATAAGGATGGGTTACTGGTCAGTGCATTGCCATTTGAAACGGACGACAGGTATTACCTGGTTAGAATGACGTCGCAGGAAGCGATTGATATCATCAGTGAAGATGACGACTATGACGACGATGGAACACTGAAGGATGAATCGCGGGAAGCTTATGAAGACAAATACGCAGATCTGGATTACCTTCCGGAGAGTGTTGAAGAAGAAGATGATTCTTCCTATGACGACGATGATGATGACGAAGGAGAAGACGAAGAAGATGACGATTTGTAACAGCCGCTACAAAAAAAACCCGGAAAATCCGGGTTTTTTTTCTACGAATCCGTAAGCTGATGGACCACCAGTCCCGAACGCAGTTTTGGTTCAAACCATGTTGTTTTCGGAGGCATAATGTTTCCGCTGTCGGCAATATTGATCAACTGCTGCATGGAAACCGGGTACAAGGCGAATGCCACCTTCATTTCACCGCTGTCCACTTTTCGCTGAAGCTCGCCCAGCCCGCGAATGCCGCCTACAAAATCAATGCGCGTTGACGTCCGCAAATCCTGAATATCGAACACCGGTCCAAGGACCTGCCTGGAAAGGATGGTCACATCCAGCACGCCGATCGGGTCGGCATCGTCAAAGGTACCTTCCCTGGCTGTCAACCGGTACCAGGAACCACTCAGATACATGCTGAATTCGTGTATTCTGGCCGGCTTGTAGATTTCTGAACCCATCTCTTCAACGAGAAATGATCCGTTCAGCTTTTCCAGCAGCCGGGATTCAGCCAGTCCGTTGAGATCACGGATTACCCGGTTATAGTCAAGTATTTGCAACTGGTTGTCGGGAAAATGGACCGCCATGAAATAATTATAGGGTTCACGCCCGGTATGATCAGGATTTTGAGCCTTTCGTTCCAATCCGATCCGCGCGGCTGCAGCAGTGCGGTGATGCCCGTCTGCCACATACGTGAAGGGCACTCTTGTCGCAAAGAGTCGTTCAACCTCCCCGTTCATTTGACGGTCCCATACCGGCCAGAAATGATGCCCAAACCCATCTTCCGCAACAAAATCATACGCCGGTTCCTGATTCTTCACGACCGAATCCACGATCGCGTCAATTTCGGGAACAGCCTTGTACGAAAAGAAAACGGGTTCGATATTGGCATCCAGGTGCCGGGTCAGCACCATCCGGTCTTCCTCTTTATCCGGTCTCGTCAGTTCATGTTTCCGGATAATGCCGTTTTGGTAGTCTTCACAGGAAGCAGCCCCGACAATACCGTACTGGGTCCTGCCGTTCATCGTTTGCGCGTAAATGTAAAAACGGGCCTCCTCGTCCCCGACAAGCCAGCCTTTTTTCTGAAACTTCAAAAAGTTCGCGACCGCTTTCTGATAAACAGTTTCCGAATGGATATCGGTCCCCGGCGGACAATCGATCTCCGCGCGCGTGATATGAAGTAACGAATTCTCCTTTCCTTCAGCCATTTTGGCCGCCTCCTCCGAATTCATAACGTCATAGGGAAGGCACGACAGATCACCTGCAATCTCCCGCGGAGGACGCAGTCCTCTAAATGGTTTTATCTTTGCCATAAAATTTTGATGTTTTGATCCTCAGGTACTCAGGCATTCTGAAAACCTGAAAATCTGAAAACCTCAGTGTGCTGCTTCGAATTCCTTCATCACGTCCACCAAGGCCTGCACGCTTTCGAGAGGCAAGGCATTGTAAACAGATGCCCTGAAACCTCCTACCGACCGGTGTCCTTTTAAGCCAACCATCCCTCTTGCGCCGGCAAAATCAAGAAATTCCTTTTCCAGGCTTTCATACCCGGGAGCCATGACAAAGGGTACATTCATCCGGGACCGGTCTTCGGCGGCAGGAACTGTCGAAACAAAAAGCTTGTTGCGGTCAATTTCAGAATAGAGCACGTCAGCCTTCGCGATGTTGTTCTTTTCCATAACGGTCAGCCCTCCCTTTTCTTTCATCCAGATCAACGTTTGCAGACATGCGAAAACCGGCAATGTGGCAGGGGTATTAAACATCGAGCCATTCTTAATGTGAACCTGGTAATCCAGCATCGTGGGAATTGTCCGCCCGGTTTTGCCAAGTGCGTCATCCTTCACTATGACCAGCGTGGCTCCCGAAGGCCCGAGATTCTTTTGTGCACCGGCATAAATAAGATCATATTTGGAAACGTCAACTGGCCGGCTGAAAATATCGGACGACATGTCGGCCACCATCCTGACATTCACGTCCGGATCCGATTTTAGTCCTGTTCCGTAAATCGTATTATTCGTGGTGATGTGGAGATAATCAACATCAGAAGGAACGGTATACGATTTAGGGATGTAATTGAAATTTTGATCCTTCGAAGAAGCCACTTCAATCACTTCGCCAAAAAACATCGCCTCTTTCATCGCCTTTGAAGCCCACACGCCGGTATTCAAATAAGCCACCTTCGATTTGAACAGGTTATAGGGCGCCATCAAAAACTGGAGACTGGCCCCGCCCTGCAAAAACAAAACAGAGTAACCTTCCGGCACGTTGAGCAATTCTTTCACAAGCGCGACAGCCTCATCCATCACGGCGACAAATTCTTTTCCGCGATGGGAAACCTCCATGACCGAAAGCCCCGTACCGGCAAAATTAACGGTAGCCTCAGCTACTCTCTGTATCGTAAACTCAGATAACACAGAGGGTCCGGCAGAAAAATTATGCTTCTTCATGATCTGATAATTTAGGGTTAAAATATTTTTCAACAAAATTGCAATTATTCATTCAAAAAAATTGAATTTGACATTTATTTTTTTGTTTCATTTTCACCCGGCACAGGAAACCGTCCGTCGGGATTCGCGCTCCTGCACCTCCGGTAATCCTTCCGGGCGGGGACCAACACGCCATCCCGACAGATGGGAATGACCCGCGTGTAATCCACTTCCAGGCAAAAATCAATACAGTCATCAAGACCTTTGGCAGCAAGCCGCTCCTTTTGAGCTGTCTTCTGCATATACCCTTTCAGATTGCCGCCGGCCAAATTCCACAGATCGACAGCGGCCGTCACCGCGTCACAAACGGTTTTGAATTTCCCCGAGTTTAGGAGTGTTTGCGCCAGCGCCCCTGCAAAGACCGTGTCTTCCAGACTAAAACGGTCTTTCCAGGAAGCACAAAAGATCAGAACCGGTGACTGTTGCCGGATTAACCAGTCACTCAGCGCTGTCAGATTCAGAAATGATCCGATGACCACGGCCTTCGAATGACTGGCCAGATGAATGCAGCGGGTGCCGTTGGTGGTGGAGTAGACAATCTCCTTTCCTTTCACCTTTTCCGGGGTGAAATTAAAAGGCGAATTCCCGAAATCGGCAAAATCAAGGACATAGCCATCCCGCTCGGATGCGACCAGGTAGCCCTCCTGTTTTTTTTCCCTTGCTTCTTCCACCGTCGACACGGGAATGATCCGCTTTACCCCGTTGTGAAAAGCCGTGCATATCGCCGACGTAGCCCGGAAGACATCAACCACGACCACGACATTCTCATCGTCGGCATGTAAGGGATAAATCGCGGGTGAAAAGCAAATCTCCAAACGAAACTGATCATCCATCATCAGGCGCACGGATTAATGAAAGGCATTTTCACGACCTTGGCCTTTAGCAACTTACCTCTGATATTGACATGAATTTCAGTGCCAAAAGCAGAATACGCCTTTGCCACATAACCCATTCCAATCCCCTTATTCAATACGGGCGACTGGGTTCCGGAGGTCACGTGACCAATGATGTTCCCCGATCCGTCGGTCAGTTCGTACCCGTGCCGGGGAATACCGCGGTCAATCATTTCAAAGCCCCTCAGCGTACGCGAAACGCCTTCGGTCTTCTGCATCAGTAAAAATTCCCTATCTATAAAATCGTTCCGGTCGTTGAATTTGGTGATCCATCCAAGACCAGCCTCGATCGGCGACGTCGTGTCGTCAATGTCGTTTCCGTAAAGGCAGTAGCCCATCTCCAGCCTCAGGGTGTCGCGCGCCCCCAGTCCGACCGGCTTTATTCCGGACTCCCCGCCTGCCTTAAAAACAGCACGATAAATCTTTTCCCCCTGGCAATTGTCAAAATAAAGCTCAAAGCCACCTGCCCCGGTATAACCTGTCGCCGAAATCATCACATCGGCCACGCCCGCGAAGGTTCCGGTCGTGAACGTATAATAGCTCAGGGAACCCAAATCCACATCCGTCAGTTTCTGCAGGACGTGCATTGCCTTCGGTCCCTGAACAGCCAACTGACCGGTTCGGCCTGACGCGTTTTCAAGAACGGCCCCAAACCTGTTTTCAGAAACCAGCCAGTTCCAGTCCTTCCCGATGTTTGACGCATTGACGACCAACAGGTACGCCCCGGGTCCAAAATAATAAACCAGCAAATCATCGACGATTCCGCCCTTTCCGTTGGGAAAACAGGAATACTGCGCCTGTCCCGGAGCCAGAACGGCAATATCATTGCTGGTGACATACTGGACCAGGTCTGCAGCCCGCGGGCCTTTTACCCAAATCTCGCCCATGTGGGAGACATCAAAAACACCGACACCCTGGCGGACTGTCAGATGCTCATCTTTTATACCACTGAATTCCACAGGCATCTCAAATCCTGCAAACCCGACCATTTTACCACCGCCATCCCGGTGTATCTGATTAAACACGGTCTTCTTCATACGATCTGAATTCGAAATTAAAGCTCAAAGATCATAAAATTAAGAATAACACGGTTATTTTTTTTACTATTATTGCAGCATCAAATCAATCTCTCATGAAAAGCCAGCGACTCACTGATCTCAGCTATCTGAAAGAAATAGCCGGAGGAGAAACAGCAGTCATCAAAGAATTCATTGAGTTGTTTCTCGAACAGATTACCGAATTCAGGAACGATTTGCGCATGTACCTGCAAAATCAACAATGGGATGAGCTTGGAAAAACGGCACATAAGGCCAAATCGTCGGTGATGACTTTTGGATTGAAAGAGTTAGGACACCACCTGAAGCAGCTTCAGATCAAGACACAGCAACTTTCAGAAATCGACTCCTGCCCTGCCGATGTGGAAAGGTTTGAAGAGATCATTTCCAGGGTTGGGGACGAACTGCGGGAAGACCTGAAAAGACTGCCGTGAAAGAACCGCGGGAAAGCCGGGATTCCCCATCACGAACGCGTTGAACACTTCGATTCGCTCAGATATCCATGTTCTCCGCGTTCGGAGTGACAGGAGGATTTTTCTTCAGTTTCTATGCTTGCTTAAATTTTAGTTCATCGTTTTCCATCACCACCAGAATTGACTGGTTGGCCGAGACATTTCCCGAAAGGATTTCGCGCGACAGTTCATTCAGCACGTATTTTTGCAGGAGCCTGTTTACCGGCCTTGCCCCGTACTGCGGATCATACCCCACGGCAGCAAGCCAACTGACCGCCTCATCCGATATTTCCAGGTTCAGGTTCTGATGACCCAAACGTTTCACGATCCGGTTAAACTGGATCCGGACGATCTGCTTCACATCATCCCGGGTTAACGGGGTAAACATGATCATCTCGTCAATCCGGTTCAGGAACTCAGGTCTTATCGTCCTGCGCAGCAACTCAAAAACGGCCTCCCGGACTTCCTCCAACACCTCCCCGCGGTTTTTCTCCGTCATGCGCTCAAACCCTTCCTGGATGAGGTGTGATCCCAGGTTCGAGGTCATGATGATAATCGTGTTCTTAAAGTTCGCGACGCGGCCTTTGTTGTCGGTCAGCCGCCCGTCGTCGAGTACCTGCAACAGGATGTTGAACACATCGGGATGCGCCTTTTCGATCTCGTCGAACAGGATTACCGAGTAAGGTTTGTGCCTGACAGCCTCCGTGAGCTGTCCGCCTTCGTCGTAACCGACATATCCCGGGGGTGATCCGATCAGCCGGGTCACCGAGAACTTCTCCTGGTACTCCGACATATCGATCCGGGTCATCATGTTTTCATCGTCAAACAGATACTCGGCCAGCGCTTTTGCCAGCTCGGTTTTTCCGACGCCCGTTGTTCCCAGGAAGATGAATGACCCGATGGGGCGTTTCTCATCCTGCAGGCCTGCCCTGCTGCGCCTAACGGCATCGGCCACCGCACGGATAGCCTCATCCTGTCCGACAACCCGCTGATGCAGTTCTTCTTCGAGGTGAAGCAATTTCTCCCGTTCACTTTGCATCATTTTGACCACGGGAATCCCCGTCCAGCGGGCAACCACCTCCGCAATATCCTCCGAATCGACTTCTTCCTTGATCAGCGATTGTCCTTTCACTTCCTGAAACTCCTTCTGCAGACGGGTAATTTCTTCCTGGGCCTCCTTGATCTTCCCGTACCGGATCTCAGCAACCCGTCCGTAATCGCCCGACCGCTCCGCCTGATCAGCTTCAAGTTTCAAATGCTCGATGTCTGCTTTATTCTGCTGAATGCCGTTCAACAAGGTCTTTTCCATCTCCCACTGCGCGCGGTAACGTGACTGGTCTTCCTTCAAATTGGCGATCTCTTCATTCAAAGATGCCAGTTTTACCTCATCCTTTTCCCGCTTGATCGCTTCACGCTCAATCTCAAGCTGTTTGATCTTCCGTTCAACTTCATCCAGTTCTTCGGGCACCGAATCCATCTCGAGCCGCAGCTTGGCTGCCGCCTCATCCATCAGGTCGATGGCTTTATCGGGCAGAAAACGCCCGGTAATGTAACGCTGTGACAACTCCACCGCGGCAATAATCGCGTTATCCTTGATCCTCACGCGGTGGTGATTCTCATAGCGCTCCTTCAGTCCGCGAAGAATGGAGATCGCGCTCAGCGTATCCGGTTCATCCACCACCACCACCTGGAAACGGCGTTCCAGGGCTTTGTCCTTTTCAAAGTACTTCTGATATTCATTCAGCGTCGTCGCGCCGAT
>CAZANK010000023.1:0-15785 GCA_964486235.1 uncultured Prolixibacteraceae bacterium
TTCCATCCGCCATAAGGTCCGGAATAGTCGCCCAGACTGAGGACATTGGCAGCAGGTCCGAACAGTCCGATCCGTTTTATGGTGCTGTCAGAAAGCGGCAGCAGCCCCTCTTTATTTTTCAGTAAAGTCATGACCCTTCGGGCAGCTTCCAATGCCAGTTTCTTATGTTCCGGGCACCGGACAACTTCATTGGCTTTTTCTGCATCGACATAGGGTTGGTCGAACAAGCCCAGTTCAAACTTGCAGGTCAGCACCCTGCGCAGCGACTGGTCAATCTGTTTTTCGGAGATACGTCCGTTTTTCACAAGGTCAAGCAGGTCGATGTTTCCGCGGGGCAAATCCACGTCCAGCCCGGCTTCGAGGCACTGCGCCTGCGCTTCGGGATAACTATCAGCCAGTCGATGCGCTTTGTAAACCCCGTTTACCCCACTGTAATCCGAAACGACAAAACCGTTAAAGCCCCATTCGCCGCGTAAGATATCGTTCAGCAACACCTTGTTGGCATGACAGGGGACCCCATCGATGGAATTATAGGCTGCCATGACCGAACGGGCCCCGCCTTCAACGAAACAAGCCCGGAAGGGTTCAAGAAAAGTCTCGCGGAGCACCCGCCAGGAATTGTTCGACGCGTACGAGTCATGACCGGCATCGCCGTAATTATCTGCAAAATGTTTTGGAGTGGCGATCACCCCTCCCTGTTCCAACGCTTTGGTGTAGGCAACGCCCATGCGTGCGCAGAGGAAAACATCTTCGCCATAGCTTTCCTCGGTACGGCCCCAGCGCGGATCGCGTGAAATGTTGACCACCGGCGCCAGAACCTGCCGAATGCCCACGGCACGTAGTTCTGTTGTAACCGCCTGCCCGGCCTTGAAATAAAACTCATCGTCAAAAGCCGCCGCCATCCCAATGCTTTGCGGAAAACAGGTGGCGTTTCCCCATTGAGCACCATGCAGCGCTTCGCCATGCTGAAGTACCGGAATTCCCCACCGATTGGCTTCAACCGATTTTCGGGTATCCGCATTAATAGCTTCGGCACTGGCACTGGCTTGTATCGGTTCGTTGGCGTCCTTGTGCATAAAATGCCCGATGTTGCGCACGTTTCCCACCCTAAAATCCCGGTCTTTGTATTCGTGCATAAACTTCATCTGGCTTTGGAGCTGGAAGACCTTTTCTTCCAGGGCCATACGCCCGGTCAGGTCATTTACCCGCTTTTCAATAGACAACGAAGCATCCTGGTAGGGATATTTCCCGGAGGAATCGGTACAGGCCACATACATGGCCATCAACAGGACGAAACAGAGAGTGAAATAATTATTCATCTGTGTAAATTTTCAAATGTTTATCATTTCAAATTAACTGTGTATAATTTGCGTGCCAAACTTTATTACTTTTCTAAAGGACATCGACGTATGTAACTCGCCAATAAACATCACCTTGGGCGTAAACTGCGGCGTTCATGGCTCGTTTCAAAATTGGTTCGCATAATTTTCGTATCTGCTTCTGTTTTTCAATTAAAATCCCAACGGATGGAATAGCCATTTATTCATTTTCGGTTTGCATGAACTTTAGCTCTTATGGCTATTTCATTGATTGTTTGGTTTTTATCTGTTGGTCGGGAATAGTTATTTACAAAATTTATGAACATGCCTGATTCTGACATTCTCCGTTTAATGCCCAAAAAACTGCTTAACGATTTGCAAAATGAAATTTCAAAATAACCGGAGACATAATTCCCAACGGAACATTGATTTTAACGGAACCCTCCTTTCGTTCTGCTTTCACAAGCTGCCAGTTGCCTGATTCATCCAGCAACTTGATTGTTGAATTTATCCATCGGGGAGAAACATCCAGTGAAAACGAATCGAACGGATCAGAGCACAAGCTGATCAGGGTCACAACAGCAAAAGACCCGGAGTCAGAGCGGTTACAGATACAGAATACATTGGGGTGGTTGGTTACAAAAACCGGTAACGGTCCTTTGCCCAGCCATTCAATGGTCTGACGGACGATCTCTTTTTTCTTATAATTGAAAACGGCAGAAGAACGGTTCCCTTCAAGATTAAACGCCGTAATGGCAACCCTGCCACCCCATTTATTCCCGAACCGGATCAAACCGGGAACAACCGGTTTTTCATCCTGGTCAAGAAAATCCGTAATCCGTTCGGCCTGCCCAAGCGGGTTCATCTCGTAAAATGACCCTCCCTCGCTGCCTGCAGGTGCAAAGATCAGGTTGTACATCAGTTGCCCCTGGATATTCCGGTATCCGGCTTCCGAACGTATCCCTTCGTAACAAAAACTGGCTTCTTTTCCGGGACGGACATCCGCTCCGATCCATTCTCCCCAGCCTTTTTCACATAAATGAAACGCAGCCTTTCCGTCGAGGAAAACACCACCGCTCAGCATTTCTTTGATTTCCTGATCATCCATGGTCGTAACCAGGTTCCCGGATACCAGTTTTACCTTTCCGCCTATTGAGGTGTACGGAATGCCAAATCGCCCGGCTACTGCAATCCAGGCATTGGATGGATTTCCCGGATTTCCTCCCTTGTAAGGATTGGCAATATGCCCGAATGGTTTGTGCACAATCTCACAGCCGGCAACGCGGCAATCTTTCACCACTTCTTTCAGCGCCGACCACCTTTTCCTCTCTGCGCGGAACATTTCGCAATAGCCTTCTTCTTCCAGGGGAGCATCCAGGTATTGTGTCGCATAAAAAAGCGAGTCGTCAAAATGGTAGGAAAATGCGGCAGTCATCAGGCTTTTAATTTTTGCTGCCGACATGAAAAACCGGGTATGGGGAGAGGTATCCGATGCGTTCAAAACCTCGAAATCAGCGGGCAGATGCTGCCGCGAATAAAGCGCATGGAAGATATTTTCAGGTAAGGATTGCGCATCATCCGACGAATAACTCGTTCCGTACAGCCGGACGACCGGCCGGGTATTCCCGGCAAAAGCACGGGTCACCATTTCTGTAAAGTCACCGTCAAAATCAGCCATCCCCGATTGGCATAACGATATCCGTGTTTCAGGGGCAATCCGGTCTACTTTTTGCCGGATCAATGCAGCCAGCGATGCCAGCGAATCCCGGCTCAAAACAGCCCAGGAACGTCGTAACGCCATACTTTCAGGGGTCACTGTCCTGAATATTCCCATCAGTTGTTCCCTGGAGTACGACCGTCCCTGCCTTTTTGAAAACTCGGCCAGATGGAACGGACAAAAACAACCAAACCGAACGGACGGAGGCTGCCAGCTCAACTCGTAATCGTCTTCAAACTGAACCATAAACGGACGGGCAATCCGAACAACAGTCGCAACATAGTCGCTAAAAACCTCCCGGAAACCAGGATCCAAAGGGCAGGGAGAAGTCTCCGAAACAATACCACTCAAATCCGTAATATACTGGAATGCGCCTCCTTTCCCCGACCGCAGTGAAGGGGCACACCACCATCCGACTTCAATTCCGTGTGGTTCGAGTTTATTTTTGACCTCCAGCAAAAGTTCACCGATTTCCTGATACACCTGTACCGAAGGAAAGCCCGTTAACCGGACTTCTTCCATCGGCGCGGTCAGTAAAAAACGTCTCAGTCCGTATTGCTGCTTCATCCGGACCATTTGTCCCAACATAAAATCCTTGCGGTTGCGGTAGAAACGAAAAGGGACAATGGGATCAATCGAATTTTCGTGATTGATGCCCGCATGCTTTATTTCAGGCATGGCAGAAACTCCTTTGGCCGACAAGAAAACGAATCCGGCAGCGGAAGTTGCAATAAAGTTTCGTCGTTTCATGTGATTAGTTGGTATAATATTCTTTCGTATCCGCAAAACAGGGATTTGGATCAAAGATAACAAAATATCAGATCGGGAACCTGAATGGGTACAAAGAAACCTAATAATCTGTTAACACAAAATCCACCTTCGGGAACCGGAGAATAGCGACCTTTGCCCACCAAAAACTGAAACTGAAATGGAGGTCACCACACATATCAGCCATCTTTATTTGAAACGGGCACGTTTAGCCGTTTTTCTCTTTTATTTTATGCAGGGACTATGTTTTTCAAGCTGGGCAAGCCGTATTCCCGATATCAAGACCACGTTGGGTTTAAATAATGCTTCCTGGGGAACGATCCTGCTCATGATCCCCCTCGGGCAGATTATGGGGATGGCGTTTTCGGGGTTCGCCGTGTCAAAATTCGGAAGCAAACGGATCCTCCGCTATGCCGTTGCGGGGTATGCCCTCGCGTTGATAGGCATCGGGTGTGTACAAACTGAATTAGCCCTGCTGGGCACCCTGGTCGTTTTCGGCCTTTTCGGCAACTTTTGCAACATTTCCATCAACACGCAGGGGGTGACCATCGAGTCCATGTACACCAAACCGATCATGGCCTCCTTCCACGGGGGCTGGAGCCTTGCCGGACTGGTGGGCGGCGCTGTCGGGTTGATCATGACCTCATCCGGGATCACCCCCCTTTTCCATTTTACCCTGATTGCCCTGGTGGTGATCGTCAACGCGGCTGTCAACATCCGGTACCTTCAGCCCGACATTCGCCGGGCCGAACAGGCCGGGGAGGTCAAAACAAGAAGGAAGCCCGAATCGTTTTTATTCTGGCTGGGAACCGTGGCATTTTGCGCAATGGCCGCTGAAGGGGCGATGGCTGACTGGAGCGGGCTATACCTGAAAGACATTGTCAAAATGCCCCATCACCTGGCTCCGCTGGGACTAACGGTCTACATGGTCACCATGGCGGGCGGCCGTTTTTTTGTTGACCGGTTCACGCAGCAATGGGGACGGAAGCGCGTGCTGCAGGGAGGAGGAACGTTCATCTTCCTGGGACTTTCCCTTGCCGTAATCCATCCCCATCCCATCCTGACGCTAATTGCCTTTATGATCACCGGCATGGGTACAGCGAGCATTGTTCCCACGGTTTACAGTGTGGCCGGACAAAAAACAAGAATACCCGCCAGCATTGCCCTGACCCTCGTGTCGAGCATCAGTTTCCTCGGGTTTCTGTTGGGCCCCCCGCTGATCGGATATCTTTCAGAGGCCACCAGTCTCCGTTATTCTTATGGTTTGATCGCACTTGCAGGAATCTGTATTGCCATTCTCGCATCCCGCGTAAAAATCCTAAAAACGGCCTGAAATAAGCCGTTTTTTTACTATTTGGCGATGATTTATGAAGATAATTTCTAACCTTTGCTTCAAAAGCATTATCCTTACGACATCGACCCCGACCCTGCAGATGGCGATTAAGAAAATCCATGACATTCCTCTGGTTTTCAGCGTCGTTGCCGATCCGGTGCTGGCCGGCGCCGGCAAAAGCTTTGAGTATCATCTTCCTCATGTGACAGGCATTTCCACGATGGGCGATTATGCCGGAATGGCAACCGTGCAATGTGGAATTCAAATCCCGGAGGACTTTTACAACAGGGACCATGTCATCGTTGTCGATGACAGTCGGGACTCTACCCAACGATAAAGTCCTGTCCTGATCCTGGGAGCATTAATACCTGCCAGAAAATTCACCGGCAATCGCATTGATTTCTTCGTCATTCAAATGTTTGCCGGAACTGATGATGACCCGGTATCGGAAGGTCACCGTCCCGCCTGCGGGGATGGAGAAGTTCAGTTCTTCCTTTTCCTGCGTAAAATCCTTTACACCTAACGGATTGGCTGAAAACAGCCCGTATCCCCTTGCATGCCAGTAAGTCGGATAATTCGGGTTTTTAGGATGGTCACAAATGACCAGCGAAATTTTTTCATTTCCAATATTCCCGTATAAATCCATCCATCTGGCCCGTGTACTCCAAACGGCTTCCCCCGTGATGCCTTCGCTGCTCCTGTAATTCCCCGATATCCCTTCATTCGTCATCCCTTTTACCGTTTCAGGTTCTCCTTCAGCATTATAAAGGGTGATATCCCCTTCCGACGGCAGTTCAAGCTGACGGGCCACACGGATCCCGAACATCCCTTCCTTGGTGTCGGGCATCCTGACTTCTGCCTCGCGGGCTGTTAAGATAGTAATCCGGTCAATCAGGTATATGGAATCTTTGGCAATAAAATGATATTCGGTATTTTCTTTCAGAAGCTCCTGTCCGGAAGGGTCCGTCCAGCTTTCTTCCGTGACCATCGATCCTTCACCCACACCCCCGGTCATCTTTTGTGTTTTGAGGTGTTTGATGACACCTCCGTTCTCATTTTTTGTCCCCAATCCCTGGGAACCGTTTCCCCAGAAATCATACCCATTCACATTCCCGTAGGTCAGCCACATCCCGACCTGATGAGGATGGTCGACCCGTTCGCCGGTTCTGGGGTTGATGGGAAAACCTCTTGTGATTTCTGTGCCCGACGGCGCACAAACCGGGTATAATACCGGCTTACACACGTTATCGGGCCAACGGAAAGTGGTAAAAAGGCTTCCGTCGACCATGACATCAACGGCCTGATCGGCAGTACGTTCTGTAAACGTAACTTTGGCACCCCCATTTTTCTTTTCCTGGCCCCGGCGTCCGGAACCACAGGAAACGGCAAAAACAGTAATTACGATTAATCCTATTGGCAGTGATTTCATCTGTGTAAATTTTCAAAATTGGTTCGCATAATTTTCGTATCTGCTTCTATTTTTCAATTAAAATCCCAACGGATGGAATAGCCATTTACTCATTTTCGGTTTGCATGAACTTTAGCTCTTATGGCTATTTCATTGTTTGACGTGTTAAGGTTATCATACTTCATCGGGAACAAGATAAGGCGGGCGGTATTTCCTGGTGAGCAGGGTATCGGCTTCCGGGTCATTGGCAAATTTCTCGTAGTCGCCCATAAACTTCAGTTCACGCCCCAGGCGATAGGAAATGTTGGCCAGGTGAGGAAGCGCTGAAGAATAAAAACCCTCAAGAATATCACAATGCAGATCGTCCGTATTCCCGGACCGGATGGCATCGATAAAATTAGCCCAATGGCCTGCAGAACCACTGTACACATGAGAGGTCAGGTCCTCCTGCTTGCCTTGCGCTTCCTTTGAACCTGCGAAAGGCTCCTTTTCCCGCCGACGGTATGCTTTCCAGTTATCGCCGTCGATCTCCAGGTATCCTTCCGTTCCGTAAAACATGTTCCCTACCCGGATTTCCAAACCTGATTCCGCATTGGAATACCGGCCCCTGGTCTCAAACTCAAGCATTTTCCCGTCCCGGTATTTAAACACGGATGACTGGGTGTTGGGCGTTTCCTGGGCGCATTCATCCGGATCGATCCCGTAAACCCCGCCTGTGGAATATACCGACACCGGGTGTTCGTTCTTATTGAGCCCCCAGCGGGCGATATCGAACTGGTGAGGCCCCTGGTTCCCCGTGTCACCGTTGCCGGTGTCCCAAAACCAGTGCCAGTTGTAATGACCTTTTTTTTCGTTATACGGGCGCCACGACGCCGGTCCCAGCCAACGGTCGTAATGAAGGGTGACAGGCGGTTCGCTGTCCTTTGCAATGCCAAAGGAATCGCGGGGTTTGATGCACAGGCCACGGGCCATATACACATCGCCGATCCCGCCATCGTGCAGGAATTGAATGGCTTCCCTCACGTTCCGGCCCGAGCGGTTTTGAAAGCCGGTCTGCACGCGGACGTTATACTTGCGGGCCGCCTCGATCATTTTCCGTCCTTCAAAAATGTTGTGGCAGGCCGGTTTTTCCACATAAACATGCTTACCCGCCTGGCAGGCCCAGATGGTGCCGAGCGCATGCCAGTGGTTCGGCGTGGCAAAGGAGACGGCGTCAATATCCTTGTCGGCAAACACGTTGAGCATGTCCCATTCGGCCAGCGGCTTTTCACCCGTTTGTTCCAGAACGAACTTCGAGCGTTCATCGAACAACTGTTCATCCGTATCGCAAAGCGTTTTGATCCGGACATTTTTACTGTCTTTCAGGGAACAATAATTACTGATGTGGGCTTTCCCCTGTCCGCGGGTACCGATCACGGCGACAGTCACCCGTTCGTTGGCTCCCACCACCGAAGCATACGATTTGGCGCTGAAGCCCATACCTCCTACGGCGATCCCGGCCGTGCCGATCATCCCTTGTTTAATAAAATCGCGTCTTTTTGTCATCATATTGGTTTATTTTGGTTAATTCGTTTTCAACATATCTTTGACCAATCCTGAGCTGTTTCAATGTCTTTAATCGAGCCAATGCCTTTATATTTTTCAATCATAACGATTCGATCGGTTGTCTGACTTTTGAACCTTGTTTAGCCAGCGTTTCTCTCGATCGTTTCAACCGGTAAACGACTAAAAGACTTCGTTCCTTCTCTGTAAGCGGCTGTTGCGAGCTCATTGCAATCTAACTCCTTCATTCATTACGCTTATAAAAAAAGGCGTCCGTACGGGACGGCCATACCATTGTTTTCGGGTATAAACCAATGGGCTGATATTTACGCTGCAATTGCCCTCTAATTCCAGTTCGTACAAAGGATTTGTAATGCCGACAACCTCATCGTAAGTCAAATTGTCTTTGTTTACAATGATCAGCAAATCAATATCGCTGTTCACACGGGCGTCGCCACGTGCTTCCGAACCATAAAGCAGGACTTCCGCATCAGGGGCTACTTTTCTTAAAACACCCTTAATATGCATGATATACGCATCCCTTTTCATTTATAAAAGATTACAACTCAAAGGTAAAAAGAATTAAACAGATATAGCAACAAAAATTATTCCCCACTGTATGCTCACAGTGCTAATGCTTAAAGGCATTCCTTCCGGCGAATTGCACTAAAACAATGTCTATTCCCAAGATTTCAATGGATGTAACGGCAAACAGAATTCACTTTCGGGAAAGATGATCACCGCTTAATTATCCTGTTTGAAGAGCTTCAGAATTGTCTTTGTCATGGCGGCGGTGCCGCATTGGTATGCCGGCTCAAAATCAGGCACAAAAGAAGCATGGTGCAACGGTGGGAGAAAATACCCGTTTTCAATATAATTTTTATAGTTATCCTGGTTTACCCCGCCAAGCCAGAAAAGCGCGATGGGGATTTTTTCATCCGTCACTCCGTATTTGCCGAAATCTTCGGCGGTCATCGCCTGATCGACCTGGATCACCTGATCTTCCCCAAGAATATCTTTCATTGCGGCAACGCTCTTCATAACCAGGTCCGGATGATTGCAAACAGGGGGATTCACCGCCTGACTAAAAGTGACCAAAGGCATTTTGTTTTCGGGAAGGCCTGCGGCAATGGCATGGCCCCGCGTCATCGCTTTTAGTGATTCCATGATCGTTTGTAAAACAGCATCATCAAAATAACGGATCGTCAGGAGCATTTTGACCTCATCCGGGATCACATTGTTCCTTTGTCCGCCATGAATAGCCCCCACGGTGATGACGGCAGGCTTAACCGGATTGATCCTCCTGCTTACGATGGTCTGGATATCCAGAATGATCTTTGCCGACAACACAACCGGATCAATGGTCTTGTGAGGCATTGCCCCATGTCCGCCCGATCCAAAGACCGTGACCTCCGCCGATTTAACGCCTGCGAAAATCGGCCCCGGGTAATACCCGATCGTACCCGTCGGGAGTTCCGCATTCACATGGTAGCATAATGCCGCATCCGGTACCGGGAATCGCTTAAAAAGCCCGTCATTGATCATGGACAAGGCGCCCATCGACCCTTCTTCGGCAGGTTGTGCCACCGCCATGATGGTGCCCTTCCATTCATCCTTTAATGCCGACAGCGTTCTTAACGTTCCCAGCCAGGTTGTCATGTGAAAATCATGCCCACAGGCATGCATCACCGGTGTTTCATTCCCCTGAGCATCTTTCAGAACAACGGTACTCGCGAAGTCCAGTCCTGAATTCTCTTTGATGGGCAAGGCGTCCATATCTGTACGAAGCATGATGGCCTTTCCTTCGCCGTTTTTAAGGATCCCCACGACGCCGTTGCCGCCTATCCCTTCTGTCACGTCAAATCCCATCGCCCGCAATTCCGCGGCCATTTTTTTTGAAGTTTCAAATTCCATGAGCGACAACTCAGGATTCCTGTGAAGATCCTTATAAATCGAGAAGTGACGGTCGGCCTCTTTCGAGATCAGCTCATGGATTCTTTTATTCAAATCGGTTTGCTGACCATTTACGGATGAAATGGTCAAAAGCGAAAAACCAATGATTGCCACTTTGCGCATTTTAATTAAGATAAATATCGGTTCAAGACATTTCCCATTATTCCGACGTAGTAAAACGGTATATTGATAAGCCTGAAAGTCTTCCCGTTAGGCGTCGTAACCTCGTTGACTGAAAAAGGATTCGACCATACCCTTACGGCAAGCGCATGAGGCGCTCCGTCCATAAACTGATGCAGGGACTTAAGCTTTGAATTATGCCCTGACTTCACCTCAACAGGTATTGCCAAACCATCGTATTTATACACAAAATCAACTTCCGCCTCCGATCCGTGTTTATCCTTCTTCCAAAATACACGTCTGGTCAACAGGCTATCGTCAAGCGTCAAAATTTCCTGCGCTACAATATGTTCGGCTATCCGTCCCCGCCATACATCCTGGATATTCTTCGCCGAAAACACTTCCTTTTGTATGCCCGAAAAGAAATTGACCAATCCCGTATCCAACCATAGCAATTTCGGATGTTTGCGGAAATTTTGCATCAACGGTAGTCGCGTTTCTGAGGTAGGGAATGCCAACTCAAGCAGCATCGCCTTTTGTATGGTCTGAAACGCACCCGAGACCTCTTTGGAAGAATAACTGCTGCCGCCGAATTTTTCAAACGTGATGGTGGCTCCGGCCTGATACCATCCGACTTCCAAAATCGTGCGTATAACCTTCAGGGTAGTCTCGTTGCCGGTGTATTTCTCCACATCGTCCATATACGACAGCAAAAGCGAACTATAGACAGGTTTAAGGGCTAAGAGATCCCTTCCCCCTGCATATTTCACTATAACGGCAGGCATCCCGCCAATTAACGCATATTCGTTGAAAAGGCTGATGATGCGGCTGTGAGCGATACCGGCCTCTTGATTACGTATCAGTTCGGCGTCATACGTTTCGTCGATACCGTCCAGAAATTCGAGGAACGAACAAGGCCTCAAAGCCATATATTCGATCCTGCCAACAGGAAAAGAAATTTTGCGCAAATCCATTACTGTTTCGAGCAAGGAACCGGCGGCGATGACATGGATATGGTTTGCTTCCTCGTAAAAATAACGTAGTATGGCGACTGCCTTTCGGGAATGCTGTATCTCGTCTATGAAAAGCAAAGTCAGCGCATCGCGTATCACTTTTTTCTTGTGAACGAAAATAGCCCGCAACAGTTCGTGTACATCGTCATAATCTTCAAACAATTGCCTGTCACCGTTCTTTTCAAGATTGAGATTGAGGAATATCCCGTATCCTTTAGCAAATTCCTCTACCAAAGTAGTTTTGCCGACCTGACGCGCACCTCTCAAAACCAATGGTTTGCGAAAAGGACTTTCCTTCCATTCCTTCAATTTTCCTAAAGCCAATCGCTGTATCATAGTAGACCTTTATTCCCTTGCGAAAAGGTAGTGATTATTTACTTTCTTTCCAAAAAGAACGGTATAAACTCATTCTTTTTTGCACAAAGTAACGGTATATTTTTTCAAAAATCGGCTCAAAGGAACGGTAAACTGACTTTAACTGAAAAAGGCAGATTTTATTTTAAGTTCAAATACTTCATGATCGCCTCATCACCCATCAGTGCGTCTTTGGGCATTGGATTCCCATTGGTATAGACCTTCAGTTCGTCGGGAGGCAGAATCGTCACAAATTCCTCGCTGACCGTCGGCGACCAGGTCACTTTGCCGGAATTCAATTTCAGGTGGTGCGCAAAGAAATTATACATGGCCGCCCGCTTCGAATAGCCATAATCATGTTTTTCGGCCTGCAAGTGAACGTTTTCGACTTTATGCTCCGAGTCATACAAGGCATATACCCTTTGAATATACGGGTATTCCACGCGAGGGGTATTCCTGGTCCAGTCATTCCCGTCGGAGATGATGAGCATGGGACGGGGGGCGCAAAGCGCCGCAATCTCGACATTGTTTGTTTGATGATGCTCGCTTTGATGGATCGGCATTCCGCTTTCGCAGATACACCCTCCAAAAAAGTGGGCTGAAACCTGGACGCAGGGGACTGCAGCCGTGATCCGGTCATCAATGGCGGTCAGCAGGAAGGTTTGGGTACCACCCCCGGAGCCGCCGGTAATGCCGATTCTTTCCGGATCGACATCGGGACGTGAGAGCAAGTATTCAAGCACCCGCCTGCTGTTCCAGGTCTGGAGCAACATGGCGATGGGTATTTGGTGGGAATCGACCTGGTGGGAGTCTCCGTGCCCGACCATGTCATACGCAAAAACGACCGCCCCCATCCGGGCCAGTACGGCGCTCCGGCACTGCACATCTTCTTTTAACCGTTTATCTTTCAGATGTCCGTGAGGACAAAGCACCGCGGCGTTCTTGTCCGAACTGTCAGTGGGCCGGTAGATATTGCCGGTAATATAAAACCCCGGAAAACTTTCAATCCGTATGTTTTCAACGACATAGCCGTCCAGCTCCCGGGTTTTGGTGATCTGTGCATTGAAGTTCCCTTTGATGTCCGGCATCTGATCCAGTTTCATTCCTGAAATAAGGCCTTGTTTGATCATCGCCGCCCGTTTCTCCCACGAAGTCCGGTCATTCCACAAGGCGGCAAATTCCTTCATTTTCAGGTTTGCTTCATCTTCGGTCCAATGATGACCGACGCAAAGCATGTTTTTCTGGCTGTATCCGGCAATTCCTGTTAACAGGAGCACCAATAACAAAAAGCTTCCGGAAAATTTCATACGTTCCTTTTTAGTTAATTAAATCATTTTCGTCCTAAAGTTACAACTTTAGTTGGGACATGAGAAACGCACCCCTAACATTTTCCCGGGGAATCAAAAACCGTTTTCAACGTCCGGCAAAAAATCGTTGTTTTACCGGATATCCAAACGTTCCCGGGTAATTGAAAAAGAACCGGATGGACCCTCAGAGAGGCTTCCTTTTTCAATCCCCGGCGGAGGCTGTTCAGACCTTCTGAGGCAAAACATAAGGCTTCCGGTATTCCTTCCTCGACAGGTAATTGTCCGCTTCCCCATCTTTCACAAACCGTTCCGTTTTTCCGTCGAAGGTCAGCTTCCTGCCTGTCTTGTAGGCGATATTTCCCAGGTGCGAGATCGCCGTTGACAGGTGCCCCCCTTCCACTTCGGCAATCAGGTCTTCCCGTTTGCGGCTCTTCACACAATCCACGAAATTCACAAAGTGATATTCAATCTTGGCTTTTTCATATTCCTCGCGTACCGGGTCAGGATCCAGGTTGTCCCACGTCAGTTCCATACTTTCCAGTTCTCCAGGCTTTTTTGAGCTCAGTTCATCCGCCTTGGTCAGCTTCTGTCCGGATCCGGTCACAAACGTCTTAAAACGGTCTGCTCCCAGCAACGCATATCCTTTCGTGCCAAACAGGATGATGCTATCTTCTTCCTTTGGCGTATACAGGCTCCTGACTTCCAGTTCGATGATGGCCCCGTCGGCATATTCAAATGCCGCAACCTGGAGATTGGGCACTTCCTGGTCTGAATCGTACGCGTAAAACCCCCCGCAACAACTGATTTTAACCGGGTGTTCTTCTTTCTTCATGGCCACCCTGATCCGGTCAATATAATGGACCCCGTTGTTGCCGAATTCCCCGGTAGCGGTATCCCAGTACCAGTGCCAGTTGTAGTGGAAATGGTTATTGTTGAAGGGGATCATCGGTGCCGGTCCGCGGTACAGCTCCCAGTTGACCCCTTCCGGGACAGGGCTGTCGGCTACCCGTCCGATACTGCGCCTGTGGCCAAAAACCGTCGCCCGGCCCATATAGATATCGCCGATAATCCCATCCTGAAGCAGTTGAAGCGCTTTTTGTGTGATCCTGTTGCTGCGGAAGTTGGTCCCGATCTGGACAATCCGGTTATACTTCCTGGCGGCTTCCACCATCTTTCTTCCTTCTTCAAGTGACCAGGAAAGCGGTTTTTCAATATAGACATCTTTCCCGGCCTGGCATGCCCAGATGGTCTGCAGCGCGTGCCAGTGGTCGGGCGTGGCGATCGATACGGCGTCAATGCCTTTATCGTCCAGCAACTCCCGGAAATCGACCACTGTTTTTGGCTTATCGCCACCCAATTTAACGACCTGCTCCGTTTCAACCGGGAACAGGTTTGCATCCACATCGCATAAAGCGACTACCCTTGAATCTTTGATCCTGGTATAATTGGCGGTATGCCCGGTCCCTCCGTAGTAGTAGCCACCACGGCTTCTGATCCCTGCTACAGCGACGTTGACCTTTTCATTGGCCCCGATGATGCGCCCGTAGCTTTTGGCGCTGAATCCGGGAAGTACTCCCCCGGCTATAACGGCTGCAGTCCCTGCTGCCGTAGTCTTAATAAATCCCCTTCTTGAATTCTTCATACGAGTATTTTTTCAATTTAACTTTATGCAATTTGCGTATCCCGGGCCATCACTTTTTGATCTCATACCAACGGTATGGAACTCGCCAAAATACTCATTTACACGAGTGAAAGGCTTACCTTTAATGGCTCGTTTCATGGTAATTTTTTTAGTATATTCCTATGTATCGGCCTTTAAAATATATCCTTCTTCCCGTTGTTTGAATCGTATTTCACTGGCTTACTCGCCTGTAACCCTGCTATGGTACGGTTGCTTTTTTCCGTATTTCAATATTATGGTTTAACTCTTAGTTATTCAATGTCTGAATAGGCAAATAGCATATCAAATCTGGCAACTGTCAAACCATACATTAAACTTATACGCAAATTTGAAAACTGCTTCATGGTACTACTCCTTTATCGGAACAGGAAGATCAATATTGATCCAGTTTTTTGTAATATCCTTCAACTGTCGGGGGATCTCTCCCTCCAATCCCTGGATAACACCTTCAAACTCCTCGTTATCATTTTTCCAAAGTGCCAGGTCAATCCTTTCATCCAGTTGAATAACAAAATTGCCGGATTCAAAAAGCTTTAATCCACCGGCAGCAAGTGCCTCAACATTGCCGTTCTTATCAAGCCTCACCGCAGCCACTCCAATTGCATCAAAAGCAACATCAAATTTGCAGACTTTCATCCCGGATTTGATTGTATCACCGGCAGCATCATTCGTTCCTGCCAACCGGATAAATGTTCCATCGATTAAACGGCAAAAACCATTTGCAGGGGGGGCCATGGAAACATGGCCAAAACCTTCCAGACGTCTCGATGCCGGGGTCTGAAGATTTATTTTTTGCTTTTTTAAAACTTTAAAAACTTCCGATAGGATTGATTCAATATTGTCTGAAACGGCCATCGTTTTTGGTAAAGCTTTATTCCCATCAAATGGATTTCCCTTGAAATCCATCGACCAGCTTCCCTTCCGGAACAATTTGGTCTGCCCTTTGGATGCCTGATTAAAAAATTCTGCAGTTGATATTTTCTCAAATTCAGGGTTGTACAAAATAACAGCGGCGTAACGTTGCTTGCCGTAATGTACGCGCCCATTTTCATCGACAAGTAAATTACCGTTTTCAATTTCACTGGTAGGGATTAAATCCGTTGGGATGCCCATACTCCAGAGACTATCGACCAAATCCATACCTAAATCTTCAAAGTATGGTCCGGCCCAATTCATCGCAGAAGGATGTCCGAAAATTACAGCAACCGGGCAATCTAGAGGATCTTTACTGATATAATTCAACAGACGGATGCGGCTTTGTCCCACCATC
>CAZANK010000024.1:0-15703 GCA_964486235.1 uncultured Prolixibacteraceae bacterium
CCAGGCTCGATGAAAATTCCAACATTAAGAATTTCTTATACACGATCACAAAGAACAATTGCCTGAATTTTATTCGCAACGAGCAGATCGCATCATCCCACCTAAGCCGCTATTACGATGAACTGCAGTATCACTATGAAGCGTTATACCTCCTGGAAGATGACTACGCCGGTCTTGAGGAGTTAAAACTGAAAATTGACGAGGCGATCGACGCCCTGCCGCTGAAATGGAAGAATATTTTCAGGATGAGCAGGGAAGAAGAGCTTCGTTATAAGGACATATCCAAGAGATTGGGAATCAGCGAAAAGACGGTCGAAGCGACGATCACGAAGGCCTTGAAAAAGCTCCGTGAGGAATTAAAGGAATACCTCATCTTCATCGGCATTCTCATCAACATGGTTTGATATCGCAATTTTTTTTGTCCGGTTTAAAAAAAAATCGGGTTTGCTGTAGGGTCAGCTCCCGCCCATGTGTTAAGTATATAAACCGCAGACATGGATCATTCCGTTTTCGACAGGATTTTATCAAAAGAAGCTTCTGAAAGTGAAAAAGAGGCGTTTTTCGGGGCGCTTAGCCACGACGAAGAACTTAAGGCAAAATACATTGCCTATAAAAACTTGTGGGCCATTCATACCATGAGCAAGGATGCCGTGCCGGAAAACCGGAGGAAACAGCTTTTTGCCGGATTCTGGGAACGGGCGAACAGGAAGGAACGGAAGAACAGGTTGTTGATCCAGGCATTCAGGTATGCGGCCGTGATCGTGGTGACGTTGGGGATTGGCTACCTGGCAACCGATCATTCGGGCGGACATCCGGAGCTTGTCCGTGAATACAGGACCACGCAGCGCAGCATGGCCACCATTCAGCTTTCCGATAACTCGCAAATCTGGCTGAATGCCAATTCAGGCATGACGATCAGGGAACAGGAAAACGGCGATTTGGTCGCCACGCTTGACGGGGAAGCTTTTTTTGAGATCAATCATGATGAAACCCGCAGTTTTATTGTCGATTTGGGTGAGATTCAGATCAAAGACCTCGGGACAAGCTTCAACGTGAAGGCCTATCGGGGGGATGAGCAGATCGAGACGACCCTGGTTGAGGGGGCCATTGATATTCAAAATGCCTCCGGCGAAAAACTGACCTCCATGAACCCGGAAGAAAATTTAAAGTTTTACAGGAGTGAAAACCGGTATACGGTCAATTTGGTGGATACCGACCTGGTGACGGGTTGGAAGGAAGGGAAGTTCGTATTCCTGGAACTCACGCTGAGGGAGATATGCGATGAGCTGGAGAAATGGTACAACGTAAAAATCGTCATCGATCCGAAGCGGAATACGCAGGAACTGTTCTCCAGTGTCATGAAGAAAACCACAACCATCAAGCAGGTGCTTGAGTTGTTAAAGCTGACCACCGGGATGAATTACAGGATTGCCGAAAAAGAGAACGAAACGGATGTCGTTTTTTTGTATTAGCGGCACTTCATAAAAAAAGTGTACCGGGCGGGTACACTTTTTAAAATTAGTCAATCGATACTGTCTGATACACAGTATGAATTAGTAAACTAAACATGGTAAAATTATGAAAAAAAAATGGTTTTCGCTATGTCTGATAAAATGCAGGCATAAAAAAATGTTACGTATGATGAAACTGACTTTAATCTTTTTAACCGTTAGCTTTTGGGCAATTGCCGCGGAGAGCTACAGTCAGAATCAAAAGCTGAGTCTGAAAATGGAGAATGCCACGATCCTGGACATCTTTAAGGAGATTGAGCGTACCAGCAACCTGGGGTTCTTCTTTAAACATGACCAGATTGATTTGAAAAGGCGCATTTCCGTGAATGTTGAAAATCAGGGCATCGAGCAGATATTGAAAGAAGTCCTGGGAGACCGGTATCATTACCGGCTATTGGCCAACAACATTATGATTTCGCTGAAACCGTCAGAAAATGTGGCTGTCCAGCAGTCTCGCGATGTCAAAGGCGTGGTGACCGACGACCAGAACCTACCCTTGCCGGGGGTAACCGTAATTATCAAGGGCTCAACAAGCGGTACCATTACCGGGGTGGACGGGAGTTATTCCCTTTCGAACGTGCCCGGCGATGCGGTTCTGGTATTTAGTTTTGTCGGGATGGTTTCGCAGGAAATGCCCGCTGCCGGCAGGACAACGATCAATGTGGTCATGGAGGAGGAAGTCATCCGCATCGATGAAGTGGTAGCCGTTGGATATGGTACGGTCAGGAAGTCAGATCTGACCGGAGCAGTTGCTTCCGTTTCGGCCAAAGATTTTGAAAGAATCCCCGCTACAAACATGTTGCAGACCTTTCAGGGAAGGGCGTCAGGGGTTCAGATTACCACAAAAACCGGCCTGCCCGGGGCAGGTTCGAATGTCCTGATCCGAGGGGTTCAGTCCATCAATGGCACTAACGCGCCGATATACGTGGTGGACGGAATGATTACTGACAACATCAGTAACCTCAACCCGAACAGCATTGAGTCATTATCTATTTTGAAAGATGCGTCAGCCGCAGCCATCTATGGGGCAAGGTCTGCGAATGGTGTTATCCTGGTGACGACAAAAAGAGGTGCAGGACAAAAGGACCTTCAGATTTCACTTAATTCGTACTATGGATTTCAGACAGAAGGTAACCTGAAACTAAAGCTTTTAACAGGGGAGCAATTTCTGGAATTATTCACGGAAGCATATGACAATTCGGGAACGCTTAAACCTTGGTACGAATCAGATATACCCCAATATCAAGGAATTAGCACCGACTGGAAGAAACTCATGTTACAGACTGGTGTGATTCAAAATTATGATCTTTCGCTTACGGGCGGTTCTGAAAAGTCAAATTATTACATTTCTGCTGATTATCTCGATCAAAAAGGAATGGTGATTGAAACCGGCTACCAAAAATACTCGCTGAATTTTAACTCTGATCATAAAATCAAAGACTGGATTAAATTCGGTAATTCATTAAACATTTTTTCTACCGTCATTGAAGGCGATGGTACCCGTTACACGACGTCCTCCGATCCGGCAAGCAATGATACGCAATATGCTGTTGCCTTGCGTCAGTCTCCTTTAAGGAGGGCCTATGAAGATGACGGTGATTATGGATATATTCGCAATACCAACCTGGAACACTATAACAGAAGCCCGATCTGGGTATCAAAAAATGTGACGAATAAGGTGGTAGGGAAAGGTATACAGGGAAATTTGTACTTAACTTTGAGCCCGGTAAAAGGTCTTGAGGTTACCGCCAGGGGAAGTATGGATTATGCCAATACTTATGCGTCCAATTTCACCCCTGCTGTTCCTTCTCATTACGGATGGGAAGGATCATCCATCAATTCGGTTACAAAGAGGTTCAGGGAAACCATTCACTGGATCGGTGATTTCCTTGTTAATTATGAGAAGACGTTTTACAAGGACCACGATGTGAAACTGTTGCTTGGGTATTCGATGGAAGAAAACCGCTATGAGTATTTAACGGGAACACGCACGGGAACGCCAAACAACGATATCCGGTATCTTGATGCGGGAGATCCAACCAGTCAGTTGAATACAAATGGCTACGAAGACTGGGCGTTTATGTCTGTCTTTGGAAGGCTGAACTATACTTACAGAGACAAGTACCTGTTTACAGGGACACTTCGACGCGACGGAACCTCGCGGTTGGGCGAAGGACACCGGTTTGGCGTATTTCCTTCCGGATCGGTTGCCTGGAGGGTTAGCGAAGAAGGTTTCCTAAAAGACGTTGGCTTTATTAATGATTTGAAAATCAGGGCAAGTTATGGAGTTCTGGGCAATGCGTTAAGCGTTGGTTTGTATGGGACAAATGCATCGCTTGAGGCCCGTGGGGCCATTATGGATGATGCCCAGGCCCAGGGATACACGCTTACGGCTGCAATCAACAAAGACCTGAAATGGGAATCAACCCGGAAGAAGAACCTGGGGGTTGATTTTACCATCCTTGACAACAAACTGTATTCGACGGTCAACTTGTTTATCGAAGACACGTATGACCTGCTTTTCAGACAACGGATCGGCTATTCAAACGGTTTATCCGGAGATCCTTATATCAATGCAGGGAAAGTTCGTAATTCAGGCTATGAAATTGAACTTGGGTATCGGGGCAGAAGGGCCGACTGGACTTATGACGTCAGCATCAACCTGACACACGTGAAGAACAAAGTGGTAGATCTGGGAGGGCGCGATCTTCGGGCTTCCGGGATCGAAGAGGGCTTTCCGGTCAGGTCATACTTTGGCTATAGATCAGACGGTCTGGTCCTTAACGAGAGCCAACTGGATATCTATAAAACAGGAGCATTCACCAAGAAAGGAATTGGTGACATTTATCTTCTTGACATAGATGGAGTTGCTGATGGTGAGCTGACCGGCGTACCGGACGGAAAAGTGGATGCTGCCGACCGTACCATGATTGGACAACGGAATCCTGACTACGCGTATGGTGCACTGGGAACAGTGGGTTATAAGAATTGGAGTCTGCAAGTACAACTGCAGGGCGTTCAGGGGATTGACCTTAGTTTCCAGCCCTACGGGTCTTACAGCATGGTCGCGTTGATGACGGGTATCGCGCGCAATGAAGATGCCCGGGTTTTGAACAGGTACCACCCAACCAAAAATCCCGCCGGGACCTGGCCCAGGCTAATGAAAGACAATCGCGGCGACAACATTGCCACTTCCGACTTCTGGCTGGCGGACGCATCGTATTTGCGGGTAAAGAATATCAATGTGGGCTATGCTCTTCCGAACCGGCTCTGCACGAAGCTTGGTTTGCGGCAGCTTAATCTGTTTTCGGGTGTCCAGAACCTGTACACGTTTACCCGTTATGATGGCGCTGAAGTGGATACAACTGCTGAGCCGGACGGCGTGCCTCAACCTCGCACATGGACACTTGGTTTCAAAGCAACTTTTTAACATTTTAATTTAGGAGATATTATGAAAAATAGGTATAATAAAAAAATAGCTGGCGTGCTAATGGTAGTCATGCTTGTTTGCTTGGGCGCTTGCGAGGAAGCCGGTTTTCTTGACAGGTATCCGAAAGACTCACCGAACCCTTTAAACTTTTTTGTCAATGAGGTATCTGCCCGGTCTGCGGTTAACGCGTGTTATACGCCCTGGCTGTTCGACCATAGCCACATGTACAGAAGAGACCTTCCTATTTTGATGGATGCCCTTACGGACGATAGCTACCCTTCACCGAACCGGTCTGATGAAGTCGCCCTTAAGAAATGGAATATCAATCCAACCTCAGGGCAAATTTTAAACTGGTGGCGTTTCCCGTACCGGAGTATCAACGCGGCAAACTTTGCCATTGAGAACATACCGCTGTCAACAGATCCTGCTTTTACTTCTGAGATGCAGGCTCCCTATATCGCCGAGGCCAAATTTTTCAGGGCTTATTCGTATTGGTTCCTGACGTCATTTTATGGCAATATCCCTTTATTAACGAATCCATCCGCCGATTTTGAAGAGTTTAACACACCCGTTTCGCCCCGCGCAGACGTGCTGGCCCAGGTCGTGGAAGATTTTACCGATGCGAAAAATAACCTTCCTGCCTCACAGACCCTGCAAGGTGCGCCAAACAAATCTGCCGCGGCCGCCTTTCTGGCTAAGATGTACCTCGTATTAAAAGACTGGTCAAAGGCAGAAGCCGCTGCGCGTGAGGCCATTCAGATTGCCGAAGCAGCCGGGCATAAATTGCAGGATGATTTCTTGTCCATTTGGTCGGACGAATGGAACCCTGAAATCTTATTTGCCTGGAGCTTTACTGAAAACGTGGATGGCTGGTCGCAGAATATGACCGTTCAGCGTTTATGCCGTAACTTGCCGGCAACCCTAAAGCTGGGTGTTTATGGCGATGGCTGGGGAACGCTCAATCCGCAACGGGCGCTTTTTGATGCCTTTGAGCAGGATGATCCAAGAAGGGAATATACCTTGTTTTATCCCGGACAGGATTTTGGGATTTATAATGGCACCAGCGATTTTAACTACACCCATGAAACTTACAATGAAAACGGCGAAAAGGTCACCTGGAATGTAACCTATAAACCAGGCGATATGGTGAAGTACGATTACCGTTGGGGGGTGACAGGAATGAATACCCGTAAAATGATCCAATCGATGAAAGGGTTGGTCAACGTGTATCAATGCGGACAGGATGTTCCGTTAATGAGGATGGCTGAGCTATACCTTATTCTTGCCGAAGCCCTGGCAGAACAGGGAAAACCGGAGGCGTTGACCTGGGTGAACAAGGTGCGTGGACGGTCCTCTGTCAATGCGCCGGCCAGAGCGCTCAACGATGGCAGGCCGGGAGGCAGCAGCCTGGTTGGAATAGTACGTCATGAACGCAGGGTCGAACTGGCACTGGAAGGATTACGGATCTTTGACCTGCTCCGATGGGGAACGCTGCCCGAAGTTTTTGGTGACGGGAAAAAAGTCAAAAGGCACTTCTTCTCCGACTATTATCCGGCAGGTTCGGCCGAAAAATACGACACGCCGATAGGCAACCTGACGCTGGATCCGGTATTTCCGATCCCCCAGGATGAGCTCGATCACAACTCTTCTATCGACTCGAATAATCCGGGCTGGTAGCCGGAAGCTAAAACAGGTCTTCCTCAAAGCGACTTTTGAGGAAGACCCCTTTCTTTTTTATCCCTTTTTTGATGATATGACGAAGGGGAGATTTTTTTCCGGCAACCCTTGCCGGATTTGATATCGTTTTTGCGCGTTCAGACATTGACGATTCGCCATTCAGGCCGTAATATTGAGAATGAAAGGAATTAACTGTTTTTTGCATGACAAGAATTTATAATTTGCTCCTTTTCTCGTTGTTTTTTTTTACCGTGACAGGTCTTTCTGCGCAGACGAGGCCAAAAAGTATTGACCTGGGAGGTGCGGACGGGCAGGAAAACCTGAACGTGTTCCAGCAGTGGATCCGGTGGAACAATCCCGGGAGCCTGCTGATGCATCATCTCATTGCCCAGGCGGACGTGTTTTATGCGGCAAGGGACCGTGAGATCGAAAAGCTCACAACCCGGGAAGACTGGCTGGAGCGACAGAAGCAGGTCAGGGCAAAGCTCTTGAAACTGGTTGGCCCTTTCCCGGAGAAAACGCCGCTCAATGCCCGGATTACCGGGATTTTAAATAAGGACGGCTTCCATATTGAAAAAATCATTTATGAGGCGATGCCGGGTTATCAGGTCACCGGTTGCCTTTTTGTGCCTGACAAACTTAGCGGGAAAGCCCCGGCGATCCTGAATGTCATCGGGCACAGCCAGGATGCGTTCAGGGCCGACCTGTACCAGACCATCATCCTGAACCTGGTGAAAAAGGGCATGATCGTTCTGGCCATTGACCCGCCGGGACAGGGCGAGCGCGTGCAGTATTTTGATCCGGAAACCGGACTGTCATCCATCGGCTACTCGGTGATCGAACATTGCTATTTTGGTAATCAGTGTTTTTTGTCCGGGTCCTGTTGTGCAAAATACTTTATCTGGGAGGGCATCCGGGCAATCGATTATCTGTTAAGCCGGAAAGAAGTTGATCCGTCAAGGATCGGGGTGACCGGATTGTCGGGCGGCGGGACAATCACTTCTTACGTTTCTGCGTTTGATGACCGGGTCAGCGTGTCCGTGCCGTGCAGTTGGGCGACTGCCTGTAAGCGGCAACTGGAAACAAAAGGGGCCCAGGACGCCGAAACTGAGTTCTGGCGCGGGGTTGCCGAAGGGATCACGTTTGAGGACCTGCTGGAGGTAAGGGCGCCCAAGCCAACCCTGATGACGTTTACCTCCCGGGATCAGTATCTGTCCCTGCAGGGGGCCAGGGAAGCCTTCCTGGAAGCGCAGAAAGCTTACCGTGCGTTTGGAAAAGAGGAAAACATTCAACTGGTTGAGGACGACTATAAACATTGGCTAACCCCAAAATTAAGACGGACGATCTACGATTTTTTTATCGATCACTTTAACCTGACTGGTGATCCTGCAGAGGAAGACGTGGAGCTGGTCTCTAAAGAAGAACTGAAGGTCACCCCGACCGGTCAGGTTTCAACCTCGCTGAACAGCAGGATGATCTTCGACGTGAACCGGGATGAAACCGCAAAGCTGCTCGCCGCCCTGGAAGAGTCCAGGAAGGACATCGAACACCATCTCCGGACGGTTCCGGCCAAAGCCAGGGAAATATCCGGCTATCAGTCCCCGGGAGATGCGGTGAAGGAACCCTTTATCAACGGCAGGTATCAGCGCGAAGGGTATGTGATCGAGAAGATCGCCATCCGGGGAGAAGGCAATTACACCATACCCATGTTGCTTTTTATCCCGGATCAGGTTGCCGGGACACGCCCTGCCCTGGTCTGTCTTCATGCAGACGGAAAGGCCGCCGAAGCGCAGCCTGGCGGAGAGCTGGAAAAACTGGTCAGAAAAGGGTATGTTGTGGCCGCGGCCGATGTGATCGGCGTAGGCGAAACAAAGGATCAGTCGGCCAGGGGACTGGCCACCGGATATACCGGGGTTTTAATCGGAAGAAGTATCCCCGGAATTCAGGCAGGAGATATTGTTCGCACGGTCAATTATTTGAAAACAAGACCGGAAGTGAACAATGAAAAAATCGGGGCAATCGGTATTGGCAACACCTGCATTGCATTGATGCATGCTGCCGCCTTTGATCAGTCGATAAAAAATGTCGTGTTGATCGGCTCGCCCGTTTCTTACCGCTCCGTGGTCATGAACAGGCATTACAGACTTGGGGTGTCCGCCCACAACAAGGGAGCAGGACATCCCCACGAAGTCGATTTTACCTGGGGGATAGCCGGGGTGTTGACGGGTTATGACCTTCCCGACCTGATCGGATGCATGGCTCCGAGAAAGGTTGTGCTTGCCGGACTGAAAGATCAGATGCTCGAGCCGGCTTCAACTGAATTGATAAAAACAGAAACAGAATTTCCGGTAAAGGCGTATGCTGCTATGAACGTTCCGGAGAATCTGAAGATCGTTACGGATGGATCCTGGCCGGATTTTGCAGACTGGGGTTTTGAGTAAAATAGTAATCCAAAAAACTAAATACGAAATGAAATCAGAAAAGACAAGCCGTCGTGAATTTATCGGGAAGACGGGACTGGCCCTGGCGGGGATTGCAACGGCACCTTCAGTGCTGGGAGCTTCATCATACGGGCGGATCGCGGGTGCGAACGAAAAAATACGGGTCGGGTTTATCGGTGTGGGCAACAGGGGATCACAGTTACTGAACCTTTTCATGCAACATCCCGACTGTGAAGTGGCGGCGCTGTGTGATGTCTATGAACCATACACGACCCGCGACCGGTCCCAGGTGGACCCGCGTTACCTGGAAATCATCCCGGGACAGGTTCCAAAAATGGGTGAGAAATTCCCGTTTCAGCCCAAATTGTACGCCGACTACCGGAAGCTGCTGGAGGACAAAAGCATCGATGCAGTCTGCATTGCCACGCCCGATCACTGGCATGCTTTGCAGACGATTCATGCGATAGAAGCGGGAAAGGATGTATTCGTGGAAAAACCGCTGACCAAAACCATTGTCGAGGGAAGAAAGATGGTGGAAGCCCAGGCCGGCAGCAGGCAGGTGGTCGCCGTGGGCTTGAACCGCAGGGGCGCCGAGGCTTATCAAAAACTGGCAAGGGAGATCCCTGCCGGGAAGATCGGGAAAGTGATGGTTGCGAGGGCTTTCCGGATCGCCAATATGGCTCCTGAAGGGATCGGAAAGATGAAGCCGGAAGACCCTCCAGCGAATTTTGACTGGGACCTGTGGCTGGGGCCGCGGGCATTCCGTCCGTACCAGTACAATATCGCGCCGTACCGGTTCCGGTGGTGGGACGATTATTCGTCGCAGATGGGGAACTGGGGTGTCCATTTTCTGGACGTCATCCGGTGGATGATGGGCGAAACAGCGCCGTCGGCCATTTGCGCCACAGGCGGGAAGTATGCCATTGACGATGACCGGACCATCCCCGACACGATGCAGGTCACCTTTGAGTTTGCCTCGGGCGCCCTGGTGTCGTTTTGCATTTATGAGGCCAGCAGCGGCAAGCTGTTCCCGGAAGGGGAAGTGGAACTGCGCGGGACCAAAGGGAACCTGTACGCCAGTGAAGATGGTTACCATATCATCCCCGCCGGAAGCCGCGACGGTGAATCGGCAAAGGAGGAAGCATACAAGGTGGACACGCAGATGCTGACTGACGGGAGCAATGCCGGCAGTACGGGCAACCTGGTCCGCAACTTCCTGGATTGCGTGAAGTCACGGCAAACTCCGCTGTGCACCCTCGAAGAAGGGCACCGTTCCACCAGTTTCGCCCACCTGGCCAATATTGCCCTGGCAACCGGCGAAAAGCTGCGGTGGGATGCCGGGAAAGAAAGGTTTACCAACAGCAGCGAAGCAAACAAATACCTGCACTACGAATACCGCCACCCCTGGAAACTTTAAAAAAACAAACATGGAGTACAGCAGAAGAAAGTTTATAAACACGATGGCTGCCGCCGGGGCAGTCATGCCTTTGACCGGTTTTCGGGGCATGCCTGTTTTCAGGGAACAAAAGAAGTATCCGGTTTCTTTTTTTACCAAGCCGCTGGACGGATTTGAACTTGACTTCATGGCCGAAACCCTGGCCATGGGCGGCATTGACAGTTTCGACCTGGCGGTTAGGCCCGGAGGAAGGGTCGAACCGGCGAACGTCGAAGAGGGGCTTCCCGAAGTAGTCAGTGCCGGTAAAAAATACGGCCTTTCCTGCGACATGATGGTCACCTCCATCCGGGAAGCAAACCGGGAAACGGAAAATGTGCTGAAAACAGCATCTTCTTGTGGGGTGAAGCATTACCGCCTGGGATATTTCAATTATGATTTCAAAGCAGGGATACCGGAATCGCTCAAGAAGATCCGCGAGGATCTTAAACCGCTGGCTGCCCTGAACCGGCAGTATAACATCCAGGCCGGCTACCAGAACCACTCCGGCACGCGCGTGGGGGCACCCGTGTGGGATGTCTGGGAAATGGTCAGGGATTTCCCGGTCGAACAGATCAGCAGCCAGTATGATACCCGCCATGCTGTCACCGAAGGGGCGGCTTCCTGGGTTCTGGGGATGCGCCTGCTGGGCGGACATATCGGATCACTGGCAGTGAAGGACTTCACCTGGAAGGTGGAAAACGGAAAGGCCTTGGTTGTCAGTGTTCCTCTTGGAGAGGGGATTGTCGATTTCGATGCGTTCTTTGCGTTGGTCCGCGAATTGGGACTGAATGTGCCGCTCTCCCTGCATATTGAACATCCTTTTCTTGAAAAGGATCAGGAAACCCTCTCACTTCTTGAAAAACAGAAGATGATCGTCAGGAAACTAAAGAAAGACGTAGATTTTATCCGTCAGCATCTTATAAAATATCAATTGGTTTAACAATGGAAAATTATTCAAGACGCCGGTTTATCAAAAACAGCATCCTGGCGACAGGTGCGGTGTGCACGGTTTCCCCTTCCGTGTTGGCTGCCGGGCAAAAGGCTCCCGGGAAAATCCGCATTACCCGGGTGGGGTCGAACTTTGAGCGTGAGCCGCTGATCCGCCCGTTTGGCTTCAAAGGCGGGTATATGTCCGAGATCTGGCAATCGGTGAGTTACCTGGAAAGCGATTTGGGGAATCACGGGATCGGCTTATGTTCGCAGAGCGTGCTTTGGTCGGATGCCGCCGTGTTTGCCAACCATTCCGAGAGCGGGGGAAATGCGCTGATGTACGCGATGACCGAACGGGCGCTTCAACTGGTCAACGGACAAAGTTTCACTTCCCCGGTTGAATTGCTCGATGCGGTTGTCCCTGAGGTCTATGAATACGGGAAAGCGGTCACCTCCAACCCGCGCCTGCGAAAAACCTTCGCGCTCAACGCGCTGGTCGGGGTTGATAACGCGGCCTGGATCCTGTATGCGCGGGAAAACGGATACAAGGCCTTTGACGACATCATCCCTGCCGCGTTCAAACCGGCGCTTTCACACCGGCACGACAGCGTGGCCGCGATCCCGCTGATGGCTTATGCCATCCCGGTGAATGAAATTGAAGAGGCCGTGGCGCAAGGGTACTTTTTCATGAAGATCAAGATCGGCCAGCCGGGAACGCAGGAAGAGATGCTGGAAAAGGACAAGGCCCGCCTGAGCGCCATTCACAACGCCATCGGTCATGTCCGGACGCCCCATTCAAAAGACGGCAGACTGCCTTATTATTTTGATGCCAACGGCAGGTATGAAAAGAAGGAGACCCTGATGAAACTCCTGGATCACGCCCGAAAGATCGGGGCGTTTGAGCAGATCGCGATCATCGAGGAGCCATTCCCCGAAGAGCTTGGACTGGATGTGTCGGACATCCCGGTACGGCTGGCCGCCGACGAAAGCGCCCACACACAGGAAGATGCCATAACCCGGATACAGATGGGCTATAAGGCCATTGCCCTGAAAGCCATCGCCAAGACGCTGAGCATGACCATGAAAATCGCCCGGGCCGCGTACGAACGGGATATTCCCTGCTTTTGTGCGGACCTGACAGTCAGTCCCGTATTGATTGAATGGAACAAAAATGTGGCTGCACGACTGAAGCCCTTTCCCGGCCTGGGGGAACTGGGCCTGTTGGAAAGCAACGGGCACCAGAATTACAGGGAATGGGAGACGATGAAAAGCTACCATCCCCGCAAAGATGGCGGATGGGTCAACGTGAAAGACGGTCTTTATCACCTCGATCAGGAGTTTTACAGATCGGGAGGGGGTATTTTTGACCCGATGCCGCATTATGAAGAAATGTTTATTAAAAAACCAGTATAAACCTGTTTAAGCGAAGATAATGCGAGAAAAACGAATTAAAAGAGCGGCGTTGTTCGCCGGAGCCGTATTGGTTTTGGCATCCGCATGCAAAACTTCCGACAAGGGAGCTGTGTACAAAGACCCGTCTTACTCGGTCGACCAACGGGTGGAAGACCTTTTGTCGCGCATGACCCTGGAAGAGAAGATCGGGCAAATGAACATGCCGTGCGTATACGTGAGCGAACTGGGTAAAAGCATTGACGAAAAAACGGCAAATTGCAAAAAGCTTACAGAAGGCGCCTTCATGGAGAAACTGGGGCCGGTCGGCGGCTTTTTCACCCTGGCCAATTCCATCCTGCATGAAGGGCCGCAGCAGCAGGCCCTGTTTTTTAACGAACTTCAGAAGATCGCGATAGAAACGACACGGCTGGGCATCCCGCTTTTGCAGACCGAGGAAGGCACACACGGGCTGATGTGCACGGGGGGGACGATTTTCCCGGAGGGCCCGGCCATCGGCAGCGCATGGAATATGGACCTGGTCAGGGATATCTACACGGTGACTGCCAGGGAAGCGAGGTCGCTGGGCATCCACCAGTTGTTTACCCTGGTGGTGGAACCCAACCGGGACCCCCGTCTGGGGAGGAACCAGGAGGGCTACAGCGAAGACCCGTATTTCTGTTCCCGGATGGCGGAAGTGATCGTGGGAGCCGTACAGGGAGATGCTATTTCAGCGGGCGACAAGACGGTGGCAGGATTGTGTCATTACCCCGGACAAAGCGAGCCGGTGAGCGGCATGGAACGGGGTGCGATGGAACTGTCCGAAAGAAAGTTGCGCGAGGTCTTCCTGCCCCCCTGGATTGCCGGGATCAAAAAGGCAGGCGCCCTCGGGGTCATGGCCACCTACCCGTCTGTGGACGGGATACCGACCCATGCTTCGGAATTTTTGCTGACCGACATTTTGCGCGGGGAGCTGGGTTTTGAAGGGTTGGTGCTGAGCGAAGGGAGCGGGATTACCACGCTTGTGTATGAACACCTGGCCAAAGACCAGAAAGAAGCAGGGGCCATGACGCTTCAGGCGGGACTGGATGTGGGCATTTCGTTTGAAGAAGCGTTTCTGCGGCCGCTGTTCGATAACGTCAGGGAAGGGAATGTCTCCATGAACCTGATTGACAGGGCCGTAAGGAGGATATTGACGCTCAAATTCAGGCTGGGGTTGTTCGAAAACCCCTATGTGGATCCAAAACACGCCGCGGAGACCATCCATACGCCGCAAAGCCGGGAGCTTGCCTTGCAGGCGGCCAGGGAAGGGATCGTGCTGCTAAAGAATGGGAACAACCTCCTTCCGCTGAACAAAGAGCTGAAAAGGATTGCCGTGATCGGGCCCAATGCCGACAACCGGTTAAACCAACTGGGCGACTATACGGCAAAGGTGGTTAGCCAGGAGATCACAACGGTGCTGAAAGGAATCAAAGAGAAGGTTTCACCCGGTACAAACGTGGACTATGTGATGGGGTGCATGGTGACCGGCGACAGCATCAACGAGCTGTCAAAGGCGGTTGACGCTGCCAAAAGGGCTGACCTGGCCGTCGTTGTGCTGGGCGAGAACGAGTGGCAGGCGCCCGGCAATGCCGGCACCAACGGGGAAGGGTATGATGTGGCCAATCTGGACCTGACAGGGTTGCAGGAGCCGCTGCTGAAAGCGGTTTACGAAACCGGGACGCCGACGGTCCTGGTGCTGATCAACGGCAGGCCCCTTTCGATCCGGTGGGCGGCAGAAAACATCCCGGCCATCATTGAGGCATGGATCCCCGGCGAACAGGGAGGAACGGCCATTGCCGAGGTCCTCTGGGGGGATTACAATCCCTCGGGAAAACTCCCGGTAACAGTGCCCCGTCATTCCGGACAACTGCCGGTTTATTACAACTACATGCCTTCCAAACAGGAATGGACCGATCACCACTGGGGCGCAGCGTATGCCGACATGCCGGCCTCGCCGCTGTGGGAATTTGGCTACGGACTTAGCTACACCACCTTCGGGTACAGCAACCTGAAGATCAGTCCCGCGGCACCGCAGTCCGGCGGGGAAGTAACGGTGAGCTGTGATGTCATGAACTCGGGTAACCGGAAAGGCAGCGAAGTGGCGCAGCTCTACATCAGGGATGAGCTTTCATCGGTGACAAGGCCGGTCAGGGAACTCAAGGGATTTGAAAAGGTGACGCTTGAACCCGGAGAAAAAAAGATGGTGACATTTACCCTGAACAGCGATCTTCTTGCCTTTTACAACAGGAGCATGGAATTTGTCACGGAACCCGGCATCTTCCAGGTGATGGTGGGCAGTTCTTCGGACGATATCCGGCTCAGGGGAGAATTTGAGATAACAACAGACCGTTAAATTTTAAAAGTAAACACATGAACATAAGGATATTTAACAGCGTATTGATCCTGCTGGTCAGTTTTAACCCGGGATGGGGTGCAGCACGGGACGCGGGGAAAGACAATTTTGTGAGGATGGGCGCAGCCCAGGTGAATATCACGCCCCGTAACCCTGCCATGATGGCCGGGTATGGGGCCCGTGAAACGCCTTCGACAGGGGTACACGACAGCCTGTATGCGTCGGCCTTTTACTTTGAAGGCGAAAAAGAAAGAACTGTGCTGATCACCGCAGACCTGATCGGGTTTTCGTTTGACTTCACCGAAGAAATGCGGGAGCGAATCGCTTCAAAGACCGGCATCCCTTCCCGGAATATCATCCTGGTTGCCGCACACAACCACGGGGGACCCGCATTGGGCAGCCAGGAACCAGTCAACGCGTATACCGAAGAACTCAAACATCAACTGGCTGACCTGGCGGTGAAAGCATCAAAAAACCCGCAGCCGTTCCTGGTGG
>CAZANK010000025.1:0-15669 GCA_964486235.1 uncultured Prolixibacteraceae bacterium
CAGGAGCGTCGGTTCAGAAAGCTGTCACCGGACGGCGGTGAACGTCTCGGGAACTGCTGACTGGTTTAACACGATTTCCGGACAAAAAGGGAGGCGGTCAGAACAGCACGCGTTTTTTCACTGAAAGAAGCAGGAATGGCCAAAGTATTTTTTAATTTTGTGCCGTCAAAAAAATACGGATATGGGAAGAGCATTTGAATACCGCCGGGCCGCGAAAGAGAAGCGTTGGGGCCACATGTCGCGGATTTTTCCGAAGCTTTCAAGAGCGATCACGATTGCTGCCAAGGAAGGTGGTGCCGATCCGGATATGAATGCCAAGCTGCGTACAGCGATCCAGAATGCGAAGGCACAAAACATGCCAAAAGATAACATCGATGCGGCGATCAAAAGGGCATCGGGCAAGGATGAGACCAATTACTCGGAAGTGAATTATGAGGGTAAGGGGCCCCATGGCGTGCTGGTTTTCGTGGAATGTGCCAGCGACAACACGACGCGGACCGTCGCCAACGTCAAATCCTATTTTAACAAAGCCGGAGGAAGTCTGGTGCCGTCGGGTTCGTTGGAATTCATGTTTTTACATAAAGCGGTTTTCGAAATCGGGAAGACAGGCGATCTTGACATCGAGGGTCTGGAACTGGATTTAATTGATGCCGGTTTGGAAGAGATCGAAGCGGATGAAGACATGGTTTATCTAACCGGCGACTATACCAGTTTTGGAAGTTTGTCAAAGGCATTGGAAGACCGGAAGATAGAGGTCAAAAAGGCCACGTTGAAACGTATTCCGACAACCCCGGTCGAGTTTACGGAAAGCCAACTGGAAGATATTGAGAAACTGCTCGACCGGATCGAAGAAGATGACGACGTCCAGCAGGTATTCACCAACATTGCTTGATTTTTTAAAAAAGCGGAGCTTTCACGGATTCAGAAGGCTCCGCTTTTTTTAACTGCCGAAGTCGTCGTAAAGGACATTTTCGGTGGGAACCCCCAAATCATCAAGCATTTTCTGGACAGCCGCATTCATCATGGGAGGACCGCAAAGATAGTAGTCAATTTCTTCCGGTTCCTCGTGCCTGCTAAGGTACTGATCATAGATGACCTGATGGATAAACCCGGTCGGACCGGTCCAGTTGTCCTCCGGGAGCGGGTCGGACAAAGCGAGGTGAAATGAGAAATTCGGAAAACTTTCCTCGATATCGCGGAACTGGTCGTAGTAGAACACTTCCCGCCATGAACGGGCGCCATACCAGAACGAGATTTTCTTACGGGACTCTTTTAGGGTGTGGAACAGATGAAACAGGTGTGAACGCATGGGTGCCATACCTGCGCCGCCGCCGATGAACATCATCTCATTGTCGTTGTTTTTCAGGAAAAATTCCCCGTAAGGTCCTGAGATGGTCACCTGATCGCCCGGCTTTCGCGAAAAGATGAACGAGGAACAGACTCCCGGGTTAACCTTTTGGAATCCACCGTTGACCCGATCGAACGGGGGCGTGGCAATCCGGATATTCAGCATGATGATATTTCCCTCAGCGGGATGGTTTGCCATGGAATAGGCGCGGAAGGTGGGCTCCGGATTTTTCATCGCCAGATTGAACATGCCAAACTTTTCCCACTCGGGGCGGAATTTTTCGTCAACGTCCATGTCGCTGAAGTTCACTTCAATTTTGGGGACATCGATCTGAATGTAGCCGCCCGATTTGAAATCGAGGCGTTCGCCTTCCGGCAGTTTGACCACGAATTCCTTGATATAGGTGGCCACATTTCGATTTGACACGACTTCGCATTCCCATTTTTTTACGCCCAGCACTTCCTGCGGGATCTCCATCTTCAGGTTATCTTTCACTTTGATCTGGCAGGCGAGGCGCCAGTGATTGGCTTGCTCTTTCCGGGTAAAGAAGCCGGTCTCGGTCGGTAAGATGGAGCCGGCGCCTTCTGTGACCCGGCAGCGGCACATGCCGCAGGTGCCTCCTCCTCCACATGCAGAAGGCAGGAAAACCTTATTGTTTCCCAGGGTGGTTAGCAGGCTGTTTCCGGTTTCCGTTTCCAGCTCAAGATTCCCGTCATTAATATCGATCTTCACCTTTCCCGAGGGAGTGAGTTTTTTCTTCGCATACAACAGGATCGACACCAGGAGGATAATCACCAAAAGGAAGACGGCCACACTGGTAATGACAATGGATGTTTGGGTGACTAAAAAGATCATGCTTTTGACTTTAGTTTTACAATTTGATTCCCATGAAGCCCATAAAGGCGATCCCCATCAATCCTGTAATGATAAAGGTAATCCCAAGACCCCGCAAGGGAGCCGGCACATTTGAATAACGAGTCTTCTCCCGGATGGCAGCAATGCCGATGATGGCCAGGAACCAACCCACGCCGGACCCCAGTCCGTAAATGGTCGCTTCGCCCAGGTTATTGAACGCTTTTTGCTGCATAAATAGTGAACCGCCCAGGATGGCGCAGTTGACCGCGATCAGGGGAAGAAAAATGCCCAGTTGGGTATAGAGCACCGGTGCAAATTTTTCAACGATCATTTCCACCAACTGCACGATCGAGGCAATCACGGCAATAAACATGATAAAACTCAGGAAGCTGAGGTCGACCTGGGCAAAGTTACTCCCCAGCCAGCGCAAAGCCCCTTCTTTTAAAATGTAGTTTTCGAGAAGATAGTTTACGGGCAGCGTAATACCCAGGACAAATATCACCGCGATCCCAAGTCCGGTGGCCGTTTTAACGGTCTTCGAAACAGCCAGGTAGGAACACATCCCCAGGAAGTAGGCGAAGATCATGTTCTCGATGAAAATCGACTTGACAAAGATATTCAGTAAATTTTCCATAGTTTCGTTATTTTCAATCCTCGATCAGTTTCCGGTTTTTGCTGCGTTGCACCCAGATGATTACGCCCACGGTGATCAATGCCATCGGAGGCAGGATCATCATGCCGTTGTTTGAATAAAAACCGCCGTTGGCAATATACCAGGATTCAGGAATGATCCGGAATCCCAGGATACTTCCCGAACCCAGAAGTTCCCTGAAGAAACCCACGATGATCAGGATCGCTCCGTAGCCGGCGCCATTTCCGATCCCGTCCAGGAAAGATGGCCAGGGTTTGTTGGCCAGCGCAAACGCCTCGAGTCGTCCCATCAGGATACAGTTGGTGATGATCAGTCCGACGAAAACGGACAGTTGTTTGCTGACGTCATAGACATACGCTTTCAGGATCTGGTCCACCAGGATCACCAGGGCAGCGATTACAACCAACTGAACAATGATCCGTATCCGGTTGGGAATGGTATTGCGTAAGAAGGAAATAATCACGTTTGCAAAGGCCAGGACTAACGTGACCGAGATGGCCATCACAATCGAGGGTTTTAACTGGGCCGTTACTGCCAGCGCTGAACAGATACCCAGTACCTGTACCGTGATGGGGTTATTGCTGTTGAGCGGATTGGCCAACAGACTCACGTTCTTCTTTGAAAATAAAGGTTCTCTGTCACTCATTTTCCTTCTGGTTTTTCTGTTTGAAAAATGCCTGGTAGGCCTCAAAATCATCACGAAGCATATTCTGCAAACCTTTCGAGGTGATTGTGCCGCCTGAAATGGCGTCTACCCGATGTTCTGCCGGTGCCGTTTCATTCGGTTTGGCGACAATAACGGAACTAAGTGCGCCATTCGCATCAAAGATTTTTTTTCCCTTGAACTGATTCCGGAAAGGCCGGGTGGTGATCTCTGCCCCCAGTCCGGGTGTTTCGCCCTGGTGGGCGAAGGTTGCCCCGTAAATGGTGTTCATATCGTCGTTCAGGGAGATGTACCCCCATATCGGGCCCCAAAGTCCTGCTCCGTATAAGGGAACGATATACTTGGTGCTGCCTTCGATCCGGCATTCAAAAACCGGAAGCACCCGGTCTTCCACCGGTTTGGAATGCTCCTTCTTCATGTTTGCGGCAAAGGCGTCTCCCTCCATTTCTTCCCCCCTGGAATTGATGAGGTACGTGTTTACGATCTTTTCGCTGTAAATCTGTTCCGCCGTTAACGCGTCGGCTTCAATATTGACGGAGGCCAGTATATTTTGCTTGGTTTCGATATCGATATTCTTTTGTTGGGCCGGTTTCAAGCTGATTGCCGCGTAAGAAAGCAGGGCGGCGACCAGGATCACCATGACCGACGCGTAGATAAACGTGTATTGATTACTGTTCCTGTCCATTTTTTCATCGTTAAAATTATGCTTTTACGCCTGCCCGTTTTAAACGGCGTGTTATATTTCCCTGAACTACCCAATAATCAATCAAGGGCGCAAATGTATTCATCAGCAGGATCGCCATCATCGTACCCTCCGGATAGGCGGGGTTGACCACCCGGATCAAAATTGCCAACACGCCGGTGAGGAACCCATAGATCCATTTTCCTTTGGTGGTCTGGGCCGCCGACACCGGGTCTGTTGCCATGAACACCGCTCCAAAGAGGAATCCTCCGATCAGGAGGTGCTGCCAGAATGGAAGAGCCAGATAAATGTTGTCGCTTCCGGAGAGGTTCAGGAGGATGCCCATGAAAAGTCCGCCGAGCACCATCGAGAGCATGATCCTCCAACTACCGATCCCGGTGATGACCAGGATCAGGGCGCCTATCAGGATGGCGATCTTGGAAGTTTCACCGATTGATCCCGGAATCAGTCCGATGAAGGCATTCCACAGGTCGAACCCGGTGTCGCCCATGGCGGCTTTCGCCATCGGAGTGGCACCGGTAAACCCGTCGGCCATTTTCTCCACGCCTTCGGCCGAGATCCAGACGGCATCTCCGGAAATTTGGGCGGGATAGGCAAAAAACAGGAAGGCCCTTGCTACCAAGGCCGGATTCCACACATTCATTCCTGTGCCGCCGAATACTTCTTTGCAGAAGATCACGGAGAAGGCCGTGGAAACCGCAATCATCCACAACGGTGTCGTGACCGGCATGACCAACGGAATGAGCATCCCGGTGACCAGGAATCCTTCATTGACTTCATGACCGCGGAATTGGGCAAAAATAAACTCGATACCCAGTCCCACGGCATAAGAAACAAGGATGATGGGCATCACTTTCAATAGTCCGAACACGAACCTGTCCGTGAAACTGGCGGAAGCCAGTTGTCCAAGTGCTCCAAAGTGTTGATAACCTGCATTGTATATTCCAAACAGCAGGGCGGGGACAAGTGCGAGGACCACGATGCTCATTGTCCGCTTCATATCGATATAATCGTGGATGTGCGTTCCCGATCCGGATGTTGTTTTCGGCACGAAAAGAAAGGTGAAGAACGCATCGTGCGTGGAATGCAACCAGTGGTATTTGCCACCTTTCCCTACATAAGGTTTCGTTTTTTCAAAAAAGTTTCTTAGCGCTTTCATGGATCTGTTGTTTCTTCGTTACCCCACTTCTTTTATCATGGCATGGATACCCTCACGCAGAATCTGCTGAACTTTGATCTTTGACGTGTCTGCATATTCACACAAGGCAAGGTCTTCTTCAACCACTTCGTAGATGCCAAGTTGTTCCATCCGGTCAATGTCGTTGGTTATCACCGCCTTGAGTAAGTAGACCGGCAAAATGTCCATCGGAAGGAATTTTTCATATTGTCCGGTCATCACAAAGGCACGTTCCCCGCCATGCAGGTTGGCATTAAGGACATATTCCTTTTTCGGGAACAAACGGGACAAAAACGTGTTGCTTGCCGAAAATTTATCGTTCCCGGGCAACGCCCAGCCAAGCAATTCATAATCGTCTCCTTCGGGGATGACCGTGACCATCTGGTCAAAAAAGCCCAGGTGATCGTCCGGATCTGTTTTTGTGCCGGTGAGCACATTGCCGCTGATCACGCGTTCGTGGTTTTCCTTTTTTGTCGTATTGCTCAGGAGGTCGGTCAGTTCAGCGCCCTGAATTGTTTTATAATAGTGAGGCTTTTTAACCTCCGGGCCGGTTAACGCGATGATCTTAGACAGGTTCAGGCGGCCTTCCCGGAACAACCTGCCCATGTAAACAACGCCCTGGGGCGAAACCGTCCAGACCACATCGCCCTTAAAGACAGGTGAAACATGATGAATCTGAACGCCGACATTGCCGGCGGGATGAGGACCTTCGAAGGTGTTGATCACGACATTGTTCAGTGATGCGAAAATCCCGTTTTTTTGTGCGGGCGACAATCCGACGTAAACAGAGCCATCCGTCAATTTACTCAGGGCATTGATCCCTTGTTGCAGGGCTTCCCGGTCATCTTTGAAGATAAACTCATAATCGGGGGCAAGCGGTGAGGAGTCGAATCCGGAGATAAAGATATGTCCGGGCGTGTCTTCAGGACGGGCGAGTATCCCGTAGGGACGTTGCTTGACAAATGGCCAGAGCCCGCTTGCCAGTATTTGCTTTTTAATCTCTTCGCGCGTGAGCGTGAGCGGGTCGGCGGCGGTGAATGTCCGGAATTCCTGTTCGCGGTCAGGTTCAACAACCACCTCCAGAATTTTACGGCGCTCTCCGCGGTTGATTGCGTTTACCGTTCCGCTTACCGGTGAAGTGAATATAATTTCAGGATGGTATTTGTCAAAAAACAGGGCATCGCCGGCTTTCACCCGCGTGTCGGCCTTGACACTTAGTTTTGGAGTCAGGCCAAAAAAATCGGTGGGCTTCAGGGCGATGGTGCGCGGTGCCGGGGCATCTTTCAAGAGAGGTTCCGCAGCTCCCTTCAACCGTATATCCAGTCCACGTTTCAATTTAAAATGCTTTGACATGGTATCCCGTGTTTGTTATTTTCGTCTGACAAAAGTACATATAATTGGAAATTTTCTCATGATTGGACGGACAATCCGAAAGGATTTAATTCAAGGTTAACGGACGATCTTTAAAGCAGCGGACTCGTCTTCGACAGGTATCCAAAATGAAAATTCTGCGCCTTTATTGACTTCAGACCTGACTTCAATTTTCCCGCCGAGAAGTTCGGTGTAGTGGCGAACAATGGTCAGGCCAAGACCTGTTCCTTCATATTTCCTCGTGGTGGAATGATCGATCTGAAGGAACCGTTCAAAAATGCGTTCCAGATTTGACGGGTCGATGCCGATTCCGGTATCCCTGACAAAGAACCAGATTTTCCCCGTTCCTTCGGTACGATAGCCAAATTCCACTTCCCCCTGAGGCGTAAATTTGACCGCATTATCGATGAGTTTTTTCAGGATTTCGGTAAGCAGATACGTGTCGGTAACCAGGCTGAACTTGGGATTTGAATTTTCGGCCTGAAGTTTGAGCCGGACGGGCTTGTTGACCATTTCCATGCTGTACTCGCGGTAGAGCTCAACCATCAGATCATTGATCTTACAGATACCCTTGCTTACCGTGACCTGATTGCTTTCGATCTTGGAAATGCTGATCATGTCGTTGATCATCTCCATCAGCAGTTTGCCGTTGCTGACAATAATCTCGATGAATCTTTCCTTTTCTTCCGTGTCGAAGTCGGGCGAACCAATCATGCGCGAAAATCCAATAATGGCATTCATCGGCGTTCTGATCTCATGCGAAATGTTCGCCAGGAATGCCGACTTGAGCTCATCGGCCTCTTCAGCTTTTTGCCTGGCCTCTTCCAGTTTCATTTCGGTGATTTTGCGCCGGGTAATATCGCGTGCGATGGAGATGACCGATTGATCGTCCAACCTGGCGATTCTCATTTCGAACATCGCCGTCCCTTTTTCAACACTCAGTGCGTATTCGACCGTCTCGATCGTCTCCTTTCCGATGGCGTCCTGGATACACTGAAAAATCTTCCGCGACATATTCTCCGAGAAACCGACTTCAAAGATCGAATGGCCAACGATGTCGTTTGGTTTGATCTGGAGCAATTCTGTTTCCTTCATGACAAAGTCCTTGTAAATGCCATCCTTGTCAATAATGAAGAAAAGGTCAGGAATGGCTTCGAGAAGCACCTTGTAACGCCTGCTGCTTTCCTCCAGCTTCCGGATTTGGTGTTGTTTGGCAGTAAGGTCATAGAGGATACAGGCAATCTGGTCCTTCCCGAACACTAAAATGGTCAGTTCGATCCATCTTTCCAGATGTTCCAGGTACAACTCTGTCTTGTTCCGTTTGGAATGCAGGAAAAAGTCATTCCAGTCGAATGATTTTCCGAAGATCTTTGGAAAAACAAGGTCTGCATCCACGTCTCTCATTTCCCGCGACCCCACTTTGAACATCGATTCAAAGGCCCTGTTTACCTTTACGGACTGTAGTCCTGCCGGTTGATTCATCTCATCCCGCTTGATCCTGACGAGCAGCAATCCCTGAGGGAATTGTCGGAAGGCCTGTGATTCAGCGTCTTTGGCTTCTTTTACCTTTTTTTTCAAATCGTGCAGGGAATGCTCAAATCTCCACGAAAACAGCAGGCCCAGGAACCACGCCCCGGTGAGTGTAAAATACGGATTAAGAATAAGATCATCGCCCTTCCAGGATAGGGTGGCAATATCCCGGAGACGATCGGCTACGGACAGGTGATAGGTGAGGGTGATCAGTCCGATGGCATACAGCAGGCTGATTTTTCTCCGGCGAGGATCAAAAAACAGCATAAATAACAAGGCCGCGATGAGTGACCACAAGGTGTGCCTGATGGTAGAGTGGGGAGGAAGGATGGCAAAAGCATCGGAGATAAAATAAAAATACAATGCAAAGGGAACCAGGTACGCTACATTGACGGCACATGCTGTTTGTGAATGACGAAGACAAAGCAGCCCGGTCAAAAAGGTGATCATCAGGCACACGTCGCCGGGAATGCAGACATATTTTGAATAACCCGTCACCGCCGTGACGAAATCAAACACGCTAAAAAGCAATCCAATGATCATGACGAGGAACAATCCAACGAGGTTGGGTTGCTCCTGATTCGAATCCAGCTTAAAGGATTTGGATGTGAAATTGGATATTCGTTTAAGCATGAATGAACTGATCTGTTAAAAACGCATAAATATAATAATTTTTGGTGCGGAATAACGTTTTTTGCCCGAAGGATGGTGCTTTTTTGAAAGCTGTCTTTTGGGAGGGGCAGGTTTTTGAACCTTATCGTCTTGTGAGAATTGACCGTGTCATGCCTGATGGAATTTCGGGCATCGGGAGAAAAATAAAGGATATGAACCGCATCTCTTTTTTTATTTGCCCAGATCCATTATTTTTGTTTCAAACAAATTGCTCATGGGAAAGCTGGTGCCGTCGGTGGTGAAAAAAGTCAGCAGGGAAATGCTCCTTGCAGGTGCTTTTTTTGTCTTGTGGATCAGTTTTTTCGATCAGTACAACCTGATCAGTCATTTTCGTGATCAGCAGAAGCTGGAACAACTGACAAAGCAAAAGGAGTTTCTTCAGAACAAAATTCAATCCGATCAACGGAAGATCCGGGAACTTCAGACGAGCCATAAAAACCTTGAAAAGTTCGCCCGCGAACAATTTCTGATGAAAAAAAAGAACGAAGATGTCTTTCTTGTGGTGGAAGAAGAGTAATCTGTCCCGGGGGAATGCCCAACCTGTAAAAGCCGAATTCTTACTGGCCGCGGTTTTTCGCGGAGAAAAGGAATAAAAAAGTTAATTATCTTTTAATTTTTATGTTCCATCTGTTTGATAAGTAATCATTTTTTTCTAAATTGAATCGAATTTGTTTTTCCGGGGCAGGAATCAAAGATGCAGTTGATTGGAAAGGAGACGCTGATGAACCTGAATATCGACATATTTAGAATAGAAACCAACCATGTTGCACCGCGCAAGGGAAGGATCCTTATTGCCGAGCCTTTTCTTCCGGGGAGCTATTTTAACCGGTCGGTGGTGCTGCTGGCTGCGCACAGTGAGAAAGGCGCTGTCGGGTTTATTCTGAACAAGAAGATTGACTATCCTTTGAGTGAGGTGTTGAGTGATTTTCCTGATTTTCGTACCGATATAGGCATTGGCGGACCGGTGAACACGGATACGGTTTATTACATCCATTCGCTGGGCAATATCCTGAAAGGAAGTATTCATATCAAGGATAACCTGTACTGGGGGGGTGATTTTGAAGAACTGAAAAGGCTGATTGGTTCGGGTTTGGTTGGACCCAACCAGGTTCGTTTCTTTTTGGGTTATTCCGGCTGGGATAAAGGGCAGCTTGAGGAAGAACTGAATGAGAATTCCTGGCTGGTCTCGGATATTAACCAGGAGTATGTGATGGATAGCCCATCCCAGAAACTGATGTGGATTGAAACGGTGAGAAATATGGGAGGGAAGTACTCCCTGTGGGAGCATTTTCCTGAAAATCCGTCGCTGAACTGAGTTGTGGGAAGTACTTTTTCTTGCTGCACTTCGCGCTATGCTCCGTGCCCTATGCGCTGTGCTCCATACGCTTTTCTTTGTGCTGCCCCATGCGTTGTGCGCTTTGCGCTCCGCGCCATGTGCTGTGTTCTTTGCGCTGTGCCCTATGCGCTATGCTTCATTCTATCTCCAGTTCCCGGTTCAGGAGGTCATTCAATTTCCGGGCAGCTTTGCACCGGTAGCGTTTCATGCCAAAGCCTTTCACCCATTGTATGCCATGGATTTCGCCGGCGAGAAAAACCTCGTCTGCATGAAGCAGGTCTTCGGCGTCGAGGAATTCGTTTTCGTGGATAACGAAGCCTGTTTTTCTGCATATCCTCAGGATGGTTTCCCTGGCAGGATCAAGGTAGGACCCTGATCCCGGAGCAACGGTATGCACGTTTATTCCCTGTACCAGGTAAAGGTTTCGTTCAGGGGCTTCGAGCAGGCACCCGCGCTCATTTTGAAGCACCATTTCCGTAAGATCAGAAGACTGAAATGCCCGTAGTATTTTCCAGTATGGATATGAACCCATACGGAGTGCAGACAAAGGCGAGGAGGACTTGCTGGTCCGGCTAAAGATATCGAGGATCAGTCCTTCCTGATTTAACCCGTAAAAAGGGGCATCTATTGTTTTTGCTTTGGCGAGGTAGCCGGTGTGGTTGCCGGTGTCAAAGAAGGCTACGTCAATCCGGGCGCTCTTGAAGAGTTTGTTTTTAACAAGCGTTCTCTCCAGTTGACGGTTCAGTTCCCGGCCTTTGTTTTTGATCACATCGGGCAGTTGCCGGTTTAAAAGCTGAAACTGGAAATTCATCAGGTCAAGATGTTCATTCCAGAAAAGCAGCCGGTTCCGGATCGAGCGAAAGGATTCGGTGAAAAGCAATTGCTCGGCGATGTCAGTTCCAAAGACCTTGTCTCCTTGCTTTGCAAACTGTCCGTCAATGAGATCATAAACCATAAGCCAACTTCTCGTTAAGATGTTTACATCAGCATAAAAAGCTTGTCGATAAAGCGTTCCAGCAAACGGTCGTTGAGCAGTACGGGATAGGCAAATCCAAAGAGCGCTCCCAGAAAATGGGCATCGTGGGCAATCTGGTCCTGTTGTTTCCGGCTCATATACCAGGAATAGATCAGATAAAGGACGGCGAACACGATTCCCGGAACCGGGAGTAACCCGAAAAAATAAATATTGTTCCACGGGTCAAGGAAGATCGCGGTGAAAAGAACGGCCGAAACAGCTCCGGAGGCGCCCACCGCGTTATAGTAATAATTGTTTTTGTGTTTGAACAGCGCGTAGGCATTTGACACAACCAGTCCGCCGAAATACAACAGCAGGAAATAGGCTTGTGCCATACGGCCGAAGCCATATTCAAAATAAGCTTCAATGACCCGGCCAAACGAAAACAGCACGATCATGTTCACGATGAGGTGTTCCCAGTTGGCATGAACGACGCCGTGACTAACCAGCCGGTAATATTCCCGCTGATGCCAGATTTTGCTGGCGTTAAACTGGAGTTTTTCCATCAGCGCATTCCGGTTAAACGCGGAAACCGATACGAGGACTGTGATAATGATGATCAGGATCGTCATCCATGCAGGATTTTATAGATTAACTCTTTCTGAAGGTCGGCCATGTCGGACGAGGCGCTACCCAAACCCTTGGATTTCATGTCAAATTCGCGCAGGATCGCCATAATCTGAACGACTTTTTTGATCGGATATTGTCTGGCCGCAGCAACGTACGACGACACAAAATAAGGACTGACCTGCAGGGAAGAAGCAACGACATTTTGTGATTTGTCTTCCAGGAAATGGTAGGTGAGTATTTTCATAAAATAAAAATACAGGTTGGTGATGGTTCGGGTCAGCGGGTTTGAAACCGGATTTGCCGCGAAATAATTGATGATCTGATTCGCCTTAAGCACATTCCGCTCTCCCAGGGCATTTTGTAATTCAAAGACATTAAAATCCTTGCTGATCCCGATGTTCTTTTCCACGTGGTCGGGGGTGATCCTGGTGTTTTTTGGCAGGCTGATAATCAATTTATTAAGCTCGTTTGCCACTTTCCCCAGGTCGGTTCCGAGGTATTCGGCAATCATGGCCGACGCCTGCGGTTCAATGCGGTATTGTTGTTCTGCCAGGTACCCGGTAATCCAGGCAGGCAGCTTGTTTTCATAGATTTTCTTCGATTCAAAGAGAATTCCTTTTTTGGCAACAGCTTTGGCGAAAGCCTTCCGGCGGTCGATGGTCTTGTACTTATAGTTAATCACCAGGATGGTCGACTTCAACGGGTTGTTGACGTAGGGTTCAAGGTCTTCGATTTTTTTTAGATTCTGGGCCTCCCGGACAATGACGACCTGGTAATTGGCCATCATGGGAAACCGCCTGGCATAGGAGACAACGGCATGGGCATCGACATCTTTGCCATACAGGATATGCTGGTTAAAGTCCCGTTCCGGTTTTGTAAGCACGTTCTCTTCGATGTATCCGGAAATCTGGTCAATAAAATAGCCTTCTTCCCCCATCAGAAAGTAGAGGGGATGATAGATCTTTTTTTTCAGGTTGGTTATTACTTCTTCGTATTCCATCAACTCAATAATCAATAATCAATAATCAGTAGTCAATAATCAATCATCAATCAAAACCGGAGGTGCTTCACCGAACGTCCGTTATTTTTAATTTCCATCAGGGCATCCACGCCGATTTTCAGATGATTATCGACAAACCTGGATGTTACCTGCTGGTCGCTGACTTCCGTTTTGATTCCGGTAGAAATCATGGGCTGGTCAGAGACAAGCAGGAGTGCGCCGGAGGGAATCTGATTGGCAAAGCCGACCGTGAAGATTGTTGCAGTTTCCATGTCAACGGCGATGGCCCTTGATTTTTTCAGGTATTTTTTCAGCCGTGTGTCATATTCCCAGACGCGTCTGTTGGTGGTATAAACCACGCCGGTCCAGTAGTCCTGCTGGTTTTCCCGGATGGCGGTCGATACGGCCCGCTGGAGGCTAAAGGCCGGCAGCGCGGGTATTTCGGGGGGAAGGTATTCGTTCGACGTGCCGTCACCGCGGATGGCCGCGATGGGCAGGATCAGGTCGCCGAGATCATTTTTCTTCAGTCCGCCGCATTTGCCCAGGAACAACACCGCCTCGGGGCGGATTGCGCCCAGCAGGTCCATGATCGTTGCCGCGTTGGGGCTTCCCATCCCGAAATTGATGATGGTAATCCCTTCGGCCGACGCGTTGGGCATGTTCTTGTCTTCCCCTGTAACGGGTACGTTGAACCAGGTGGCGAAAAGGTCCACATAGTACTGGAAATTCGTCAGAAGGATATAGGGGCCGAAATCTTCCAGTCTTCGACCAGTATACCGGGGAAGCCAGTTTTCAACAATGTCGTTTTTTGTTTTCATCGGCACGATTATTTTTTGCATTTTTGAAACGCAGACCGGAACACAGGTCGCCTGCAAATCAACGATGATACAAAAATACAATTTTGCAACAGCTTAACATGTTTCCGGAACTAAATTTGCCATCTTATTCTTTCCGAACCCGGCATAGCGGAGGTAAAACGTTTATTTTCGACGAGATCCGGAAAAAATTCCTGGTGTTGACGCCGGAAGAGTGGGTGCGTCAGAATTTTATCCGTTACCTGGCGGGCGAAAAAGGTTTCCCGACCGCGTTAATGGTCATTGAACGCGGGCTGAAGGTGAACGGGAACCCGTTCAGGGCAGACTTGCTGGTTTATGACAGATCGGGGGTTCCTTTGCTGGCCGCGGAATTCAAAGCGGCGGATGTCCGGATCAACCAGGCTGCTTTTGACCAGATTGCCCGCTACAACATGCGGTTCCGGGTGCCTTACCTGATCGTATCCAACGGCTTGGATCACTATTGCTGCCTGATCGATTTTCAGAAGGGAAGTTATTCTTTTTTAAAGGAGGTACCTGAATTTGGCGGTATATGCGGTCAAACACCTGGTTTTTGAAGGGAAAGCCGTCTGGAGGTCAAAATCCGTGGATGACCACGGACGTGCCGGGAAGCGCGGTATTGCCGGGAACGCGGTGAACCGGAATGATGAATCCCGGGACGTTACAGGATTTTTTGGATGATCATCTCATCGATCCACCCATCGGGGGTTCGCAGCCATTCTTTTTTTGTTCCCGCGATCTGAAATCCGGCTTTCTCAAACAAGGAAAGGCTTCCCGGGTTGTCGGATCCGATGTGTGCGTACAACTGGTGTAATCCCAGTGTGTTTTTCGCATATTCGCACATCAGGCGCAACGCATCAGTGGCAAACCCTTTCCTCCGGTCACCGGTAGCGTAGATCAGGATGCCTAAACCTGCCCGCTGATGGTAGGGGTCAAAGTCGAACAGGTCGATGGCTCCCACCGCCTTGCCGGTCATATCCTCGATGATCAGCCGGAGTTGCCTGGTATCGAACAGGTCGCGGTGCGATTCCCGGATATACTTTTTTAGGATAAACCGCGAAAACGGGACAAGCGTGTTGCTGACCTTCCAAATGGCGGGATCATTTTCCCATTGGTACAGAAATTCCAGATCTTCAGGTTCGGGCGGGCGTAGCCGGATTTGTCCGTATGTTAACTGTGTGTGGTTCATGAAATGGAACTTTCAAAATCCGTCCTGTTCTTAATGGAACGTCCCAGGGTGATCTCATCGGTGTATTCCAGCTCATCACCGATCGAAACACCCCTTGCCAGTGTGGATATCCTGACATGGAAACCCTTCAGCTTTTTAAAAATATAGAAATTGGTCGTATCACCCTCCATGGTTGTACTCAAGGCCAGGATGACCTCCTCGACCTTTCCATCCCTTACCCGTTCAATCAGCGAGTTTATTTCCAGATCGGAAGGACCAATACCATCCATGGGCGAAATGATCCCCCCGAGCACATGATAGAGGCCATTATACTGGCGGGTATTTTCAAGGGCCATCACATCGCGGATGTTTTCGACCACGCAGATCATCCCGGGACGGCGACCGGGCTGACTGCACAGATGACAAACATCGGTATCGGATATGTTATGACAGATCCTGCAATGTTTGATTTCCTTGCGGAGTTGAATCAGGCTGTTGCCAAACGTATCCACTTCTTCGGCACCCTGTTTCAACAGATGCAATACCAGTCGCAGTGCCGTTTTCCTTCCAATGCCGGGAAGCTTTGAAAATTCGTTGACTGCATTCTCCAGCAGTCTGGAAGGAAATTTTTCCGTCATCATGATCATCCTCCTGTTTATATACGCTTCAAAGTTAACAACTCAAACGCAAACAGGGGAAGGAAATGATTTTTTATTCCTCTAAACCGATCGTTGCGGTGGTTTCATGAACTTCTGCCGGCGCCAGACGAATGGTG
>CAZANK010000026.1:0-15456 GCA_964486235.1 uncultured Prolixibacteraceae bacterium
TGAAGGCGTTTTCGTACGGGAGCGGGAACGTGGCGATTGCCAGGGCGCTTGAGTTCCAGCATGTCGATTACCTGGCGGTGGCAGTGGCCGACGAAGGCATTGACCTGAGGCAGGCGGGTATTGAGACGCCCATCATCGTGATGAACCCGGAAGGGCACAGCTTTGAAATGATGTTGGAATACCGGCTGGAGCCGAACCTGTATTCGGTGGACGTGTTTCGTCAGTTTGACCATGCTGCCCGGCGGATGGCTGTTTCCGGCTATCCGGTACACCTGAAAATCGAGTCGGGCATGAACCGGCTGGGCTTTTCGTCGGCGGACGGGCTCACCGCGGTATCGCGGCAGATTTTAGACGCCGGACGGTTACGTATCCAGTCTGTTTTTTCGCACCTGGCCGCCAGTGATGATCCGGCTCACGACGGCTTTACCCGTCAGCAGCACGCCCGCTTCCGCAGGCTGAGCGACCTGGTCGTCGGGATGCAGCCCCACCGGGTGATCAGGCACCTGCTGAATTCGGCGGGAATTGAACGGTTCCCGGAATTCCAACTGGACATGGTCCGGCTGGGTATTGGCCTGTACGGGGTCTCGCAGTCGCCGGTCCTGCAGGCGGAGACCGTGGCCCGCTGGGTGACGGTGGTGTCGGTGGTCAAGGAAGTGCTGCCGGGCGAGACGGTTGGCTACGGGCGGGGGGGGATCGTTGAGCGGCCCCGGAAAATCGCGGTCATACCGGTGGGTTATGCCGACGGTTTCGACCGCCGGTTGGGTAACGGAACAGGAAGCGTGTGGGTGAACGGGCGTTTTTTTCCGGTGATCGGAAATGTCTGCATGGACATGACCATGATTGACGTGACAGGCTCGGATGTGAGGGCCGGCGACCGTGTGGAACTCGTGGGCGACCACGTGACGCTGAACGACCTGGCCCGCCGGATGGGAACGATCCCTTATGAAGTCCTGACCGGCATCTCACAGCGCGTCAGGCGGATTTATACCTTAGCCTAGCCGGCTGATCCTCTCCAGCTTCTGAATATCGAGGATCTTTATCTTCCGCCCGTCAATGGCAATCACCTTTTCGCCGGCAAAGGTCGAGAGCGTCCGGATCGCGTTCGAGGTGGTCATGTTGGAGAGATTCGCAATGTCTTCGCGCGAAAGATAGGCCTTCAGGGATACGCCGTCATGTTCAAACCCGTATTTCTCTTTCAGCAGGACCAGCGATTCTGCCAGGCGGCCACGGATATGTTTCTGGGTCAGGTTGACGGTGCGGGCATTGGAGAACCCAAGTTCGCGCGCCAGTTTGCGCAGCAATAAAATGGCGCAGTCGGAGTTCCTGAGCAGCCTGCCGAAAAAAAACCCGGGGGATACCAGGCATACCTGAGAATCTTCCAGGGCCACCGCGGTGGCAATATGCGCCTCGTCAGCCAAAAGGGCGCGGTAGCCGACATAACCCATGGGTTTGGTCATGCGGATGATCTGTTCCCTTCCGCCGACGCCTTCCTTGAAAATCTTCACCTTTCCTTCGATCAGAAAAATAAAGGCCGAGGGTTTGTCGCCTTCCTGATAGATAAATTCGTTTTTCTTGTATGCGGTGATCGTTAAATGAGAACGCAACTCCTCTTTTTCTGCGGAGGTCAACAAACTAAACACGGACTTTGGATTTTCAAAGATTTCTTTGATCCCCATTTCTTTACTCAGCATAGACTTCGCGTTATATGTTTTACAGCATCAAAGTTAACGAATTTTGTGTAATATGAAACGTCCGCGCAAATTGAATCGTGAAAGAGGGCCGGGAGTTGTGCACGTTGCGCAGCATGGGCAGGGGAGCCCAATGGCCGGATATGTGAACGGAAACCGCAGGTATTCAGCGGACTGAATAGTTGGCCACCAGGGGCATTTTTCGTCCATAGCCAAACGCTTTGGAGCTGATCCGTAAGATCGGGGGCGCCTGGAAACGTTTATATTCATTTTGATTGACCAGGTGCACCGTCTTCAAAACGGTTTCGCGGTCAAAGCCGGCCGCGATGATCCCGTCGGGCGGCTGGTTCAGCTCGATATAGCGGAACAGGATGGCATCGAGCACCGGATAATCGGGAAGGGAGTCGGAATCTTTCTGGTCGGGGCGTAGTTCGGCCGATGGCGCCTTTGTCAGGGTATTTTGCGGGATGACCTGCTTTTGGCGGTTGATGTAGGCGGACAGTTTGTATACGTCGGTTTTATACACGTCGCCCAGCACCGCGAGGCCGCCGTTCATGTCGCCGTAAAGGGTGCCGTATCCGACCGCACATTCGCTTTTGTTGGTCGTGTTCAGCAGGATACTGCCAAACTTGTTCGACAGGGCCATGACCAGGGTCCCGCGGGCGCGCGCCTGGATATTTTCTTCGGCCACTCCGGGAGGAAGGTCTCCAAAAACCGGGCTTAACGCTTGTTCAAACGCGCTGACCGTCTCGCGGATGCTGATGGTGTCGTACCTGATGCCCAGGTTTTCGGCCAGGTGGACCGCGTCGGTCACGCTGTGGCCTGTCGAATACTTCGATGGCATCAAAACCCCCCGGACATGTTCAGTCCCAAGCGCTTCGACGGCGAGGGCGCAAACCAGGGCCGAGTCGACTCCTCCCGAAAGACCCAGCACCGCGTCGGTGAAGTGCATCTTCCTGAAATAATCGCGGATTCCTAACAGCAGCGCATCATGGATTTTGGCGATGGCGTCTTTTTTCTCCTGTTTTTTCTCCCGGGGAGCATCCGTGTCAAATACATAAAAGTCCTCGCAGAAGTAGGCCAGTTCCACCGGGATCGAGCCGTCGCGGTCCACGAAGCAGGACCCTCCGTCGAAGACCAGCTCGGCGTGGGCGCCGGCCTGGTTCACATAAACGACCGGCAGCCCGTACCGGATGGCGTTTTTCACCAGAATATCCTTGCGCCAGTTTTCCTGGTTGTACGAGAACGGCGAAGCCGACAAATTAATCACCAGGTCGGGCTTCAGCCTGCTCAGTGCTTCCATGGGCGACGTCTGGTAGAGTTTGTCGCGGCCGAATTCATTCCGGGTAGGCTGCTCATCCCACAGGTCTTCACAGATCGTCACTGCCAGCTTCTTTCCCCGGCATTCGATTAACTGAAACGTTTTGTTTGGTTCAAAATGGCGGTATTCATCGAAAACATCGTATGTGGGAAGCAACGATTTATTCCGGATGGCCTCTATTTTTCCGTTATTCAAAAAGTAGGCCGAGTTGTAGAGTTTTTTTCCCCGGCTACTGGTATTGATGGCAGGAGCCCCTACCAGGGCGGCAATGCCGGTGCAGGTTTGGGCAATTTTGCCGACCGTTTCTTCGGCCTTCTCAATGAACTCCTTCCGTTCCAGCAGATCGTGCGGATAATAGCCGGTCACGGATAACTCCGAAAATACAACCAGTTCGGCCCCTGCTTCCTTTGCCCGTTGGATGGAGTCATTGATTTTCTGTGCGTTCTCCTCAAAATTGGCGATATGATAATTTAATTGTGCAAGCGCGATTTTCATGTTTGCGGGTTTAATAAAACGCTGTAAATGCCGGAATCTTTTTTGCAAAGACAGAAAGTCTTTGCTCCTCCGGTTTCGGCCTCGGGAAGAATGGCCGGTCAGGAACGGACCGCCTTTTCGTCGGGCGTCTGCCGGATATCCAGCTTCAGCGGGGCAATCTCCTCGCCCCAGGAGATCGTCTGGCGCGGGAAGGGGATCTCGATCCGGTTTTTTCCGAACGCTTCCTTGAGGCGTTTGCGGTATTCCCGGCCTGTTGTCCATTGATCGCCCGGCTTTGTCTTGATCCTTCCCTTGACGACCAGTGCACTGTCGCCAAAGCTGTCCAGCCCGAAGATTTCCATCGGCTCCAGTATCTTCTGGCTGAACGATTCATCGGCCCCCAGTTCTTCCGCGACTTCTTTCATGACCCGCATGACCACGGTCAGGTCTTCCTTGTACGCGACACCGATATCGAACACCATGGCCGACCATCCTTTGGTCATGTTGGAGATGGTGTTGATCTTTCCGTTTTGAAAGGTGTGCACGGTGCCGGTGATGTCACGCAGCGTCACCGTCCGAAGCTGGATATCTTCGACCACGCCGGACGTCCCGTTCAGGATCACCACATCGCCCATGCGGACCTGGTCTTCGAGCAGGATAAAAAAGCCGCTGATGAAATCGCGGACCAGCTCCTGTGCGCCGAAGCCCACCGCCAGGCCAATAATTCCCGCACCGGCCAGGATGGGCGCAATGTCGATCGAGAATTTCTTCAGAAAGATCATGATAAATACCAGCCAGATGATCACCGAGGCACCTTTCCGGAGAATGCCCATCAGTGTATGTATGCGTTTTTCGGCTTCGAGATCCGGTCCTTCAGGGCGGCCCAGGGCCCTCGTCTGAAGCAGCTTTTTCAACCTGTTGATAAAAAAGGCGACCAGCCTCAAGGAGACGATCAGCAAAATGATGAGCAAAATGATGGAGGGTAGTTCGGTGATGGTCCAGGTGATCAGTTTTCGTACCAGGTCTTCCCAAAAAGTGTTTGTAAAAATCTCTTCCATGACGTTGTCGTTTAAATTGATCCCGGTTCAAATTTATAGCATTATTTGCACGTGACCTAAAATATGAACGGCTTTTCAATTATTGACACCCGTTGGTCCGGCATTTTCTGAGCCAAAAACGGCTTTCAACGGCAAAAAAGGAACGTTTGACGGAAAGATGCGTTTTTTTTGGTTTTTCCGCATTAATTTTATCAGGTAAATGATTAAACGTTTTTATCAAAGCGTAGTCAGAGCATTATGATGATTGAACGATGAAGATAGTCATTGAGGGGTTAAGCAAAGTTTATCCGAACGGGAACAAGGCGATTGATCACGTTAACCTGGAAATTCCGGACGGGATGTTTGGTTTGCTGGGGCCTAACGGCGCGGGCAAGTCGACCTTCATGCGGATACTGGTTACCCTGATGAAGCCCAGTTCCGGGAAGGTCACTGTCGACGGGTATGATCTGGTCAAAGACCGGAGGGAGATCCGGAAGATGCTGGGTTACCTGCCGCAGGATTTTCGTTTTTTCTCCAAATTGACCACGTATGAGTTTTTGGATTATGCCGCCCGGCTGGCAGGTATGAAATCGGCCAGGGAGCGGTCTGCCGCCGTCGACCGGATGCTCGAGGAAGTCGGACTTTTTGAGGCCCGTGACCGGCAGGCCAACAGGCTCTCGGGGGGGATGAAACGCCGGCTGGGGATTGCCCAGGCGTTGATCAATCATCCGCGGCTGATTATCGTTGATGAACCGACAACCGGGCTGGACCCTGAAGAACGTATCCGGTTTCGGAATCTCCTTTCGACTATCTCCACCAACCAGGTGATTATTATTTTGTCGACCCATATTGTAGGCGATATTTCGAGCACCTGCAAGAACATGGCGTTGCTGAACAAGGGAGAGGTGATTTACAGCGGGGCACCCGACGACCTGGTTGCGAAGGCAAAGGGCAAGGTGTGGCTGATCAGGGCGACGGAGGCGGAATACCTGGAGATTAACGAGAAGTATCCTGTCATTTCCAACGTGCCCACCAGTGACGGTTGGGAGGTACAGGTGGTTGCCGACAGGATCAACGGGTACGCGGGACATACGATCGACGCCAACCTTGAACATGCTTATGTCTATTTTATGGAAAGGAATTTAGATCACCGGGCGGGTTGAGAAAAAATGCACGCATTAAAAATACGAAATACCGATTATTGATGATGTCACTTCACCATATCAGGTCAATTGCCCTTTACGAGACGAAGACGCTTCTGCGGAGCTGGTTTTTCCGCATCTTTGCCCTACTTTCGGTGGTGGTTCTTTCTTTTTTTAATTTCGGGGTGCTGATCCAGTCGGGCGGCGGTGCCGGCGAATGGCAGGCAAAGGGACTTCCGTCGGTTATTCCGTATGTGAACCTGCTGTTCCTGAACGTGGTTCAGGCGGTGATTGCCATTTTTCTCGCTTCCGATTTTCTCAAGCGCGACCGGAAGCTGGACACAACGGAGGTGATCTACATGCGACCGATGACCAACGGCGGGTATGTGGCCGGCAAAACGCTGGGAAACCTGGCGGTCTTTATCATTCTTAACCTGATCATTTTAGCGGTCTCCCTGATTTTTAACCTGATTACCCGGAACACGCCTGTTAACGGTACCGCTTACCTGTGGTACTTTCTTTTGATCAGCATCCCAACCCTGGTCTACATCATGGGACTTTCCTTTTTGATGATGTCGCTGATCAGGAACCAGGCGGTGACCTTTGTCGTGTTGCTGGGCTATGTCGCGATTTCCCTTTTTTACCTGAAAGCAAAATTTTACCACCTGTTCGATTATATGGCTTTTAACATTCCCATGACGTTTTCTGATTTCGTGGGCTTCGGCGATTTGGACAGGATCCTGGTTCACCGGGGGATGTATTTCTGTCTGGGGTTGGCGTGTGTTTTCTTCACGGTCATCCTGCTTCGCCGGTTGCCGAATTCGGCAGGGTCGGTAAGTTATTCCGCGTTTTTCGGATCGGTGTTTCTGATGCTGGGCGTATACCTGGGCTATGATCATGTGTCATCTTACCTGGAGGATCAGCAGGTGCGAACAGCGATGCTCGCGCTCAATGACCGGTACCTGGAGGTGAAACAGGCGGATGTGACGGCCTACCGGATCAGCCTGGAGCACCGGGGTGAGACTATCGCATGCCGGAGCACCATGGACGTGGAGAACAAGGGCACGGCGACCATCAGTCCGGTCGTTTTCACGCTGAACCCGGGACTCACACCCACCCACGTGGCTGTTGACGGGAAGGAACATCCTTTTAACCGGGAGTTGAATATCCTGGAATTAACAGGGCTTTCGCTTGACCCCGGCGAGAAAATCCAGGTCGTTTGCGCGTATGAGGGCACGATCAACGAGGCGGCCTGTTACCTGGATATTGACGACGAAACCAGGATGGGGCCCTACCGGAATTTCATGTACCAGATCGATAAACGGTATGCCTTCGTGATGCCCGGCTATGTCCTCCTGACCCGGGAAAGTAACTGGTATCCTGTTCCGGGCGCAGGGTTCGGACATCAAAACACGCAATGGTTTAGCCGGCAGTTTAGCGATTATACGCTGGAGGTCACCACGACGCCGGGGTTAACGGCGATCTCCCAGGGTGTGGCCGCGCATGAAGCCGGTCAGTACACGTTCACGTCGTCGCACCCGCAGTCACAGATTTCGCTGGTCATTGGCAATTACGAGCAGATCCACAAAAACGTGGAAGGACTTGATTTTCATGTTTACGTGGCCCAGGGCCATGATTATTTTTCCGGTTTTTTTGAAGAAATCAATGATACCGTCCCTTCCGTCATCATGGAGTCCCTTCAGGATTTTGAGCGGGGCATTGACTTGTTTTACCCCTTTGAACGAATTTCCCTGGTGGAAGTGCCCATCCAGTTTTATTCATATGAGCGGATCTTGAGCGGCACGCGGGAGCAGATGCAGCCGGAGATGATCCTCTATGCCGAGAAGGGGGTGCTCACCCGGGAGGCTGACTTTTTCGGGCGGATGAATTCCGGAAGAGGGTTTGGTCCGTCGAGAGATGAAAACCTGACCCCCAGGGAGAAGAAAATCGGCGTGCTGCAGAATTTTCTGTCGACGTTCACCCGCGAACAGGGACGCCCGGATTTCAGTCGGTCGCGGGGACAAATGCAGGTGGAGGAACGGAAAAATCCTTTTTACGTGTTTCCGCTGTTCTATAATTATGCCCATTATATCCACTCGGATCGCTGGCCGGTGACTGACCGGGTGTTCGAGGCCAATAAAAAACAGGCGAACGAAGGTTTTGGCATGGGATGGATGCGCGATATGCAGGGGATGTCGGAAGATGAGCAGGGAAACCTGGCGCTGCTTTCGCAAAGTTTTGAAGAGATTCTGCTTGATCCGGAACGAAAGCAGATCGTGGATAATGTGATCCAACTGAAGGGCGCTGCGTTATTCTCGATCATCAAACGGAAAACGGGTGAGGAAGCATTCGAGGACTTTCTGTATGATTTTCTGGAACGAACGAAATTTCAGGTTGCCGGCATCAATGAATTCAACGAAGAGCTGCGGGAACGGTTCGGCATCGAGCTGATTCCTTCCATGGAAAGCTGGTTTCGCAGTAAAGAGTTGCCCGCCTTCCTGATTGGAAATGTGGATGCGGTGAATGTGCTGGATGGCGATCAGATGAAGACGATGGTCAAATTTAAGATCAGTAATACGGAAAGCGCGGAAGGGATTGTTTCGGTCGATTTCAGGATTGGCGGTGGTTTCGGCGGCCGTTTTGGCGGGATGGGAGGCTCACCCGAAACGATCAGGAAACTCATCCACTTGGAAGGAAACCAGACCAAGGAGGTTAGCCTCCTGCTCAATGGGACACCCCGGGGTGCGGCGATCAGGACCTTTACCTCGAAGAATATTCCCTCCGAAATCAGGCTTTCGTTCGATGACGTGAAAGGGGATAAGAAGGCTGTCCCCTTTGAAGGGGAGCAGGTTGTCGATATTCCCGTACGTGTTGCCGAAGACCATGAAACCATCGTCGATAACGAGGACCCGAATTTTATTGCCGGGGCGGATCAGGAGATGGGCCTTTTGCGAAGACTGCTGATCCATGAGGAAGAACATGCCGACAAGTATGCCGGTTTCTCAAGATGGAGGGCGCCCCGCACCTGGACGTTGACGACCAATTCAGGCTTCTATGGCGCGTATGTCCGTTCGGCTCATTATATCCGTTCGGGCGAAGGCGATCAAAAGGTCACCTGGAACATCCCGGTGCGCGAAAATGGCTATTATGACGTTTTTGTGTACGTGTTTAAGGAAACCCGTGGGTTTGGCCGACGGGGAGGGGCGGATAATAAAGGCGAATATCATTACATCATTCATCACGATGACGGAGACGAAGAGGCAAACGTGGAGCTGAAAACGGCCGACGCAGGATGGAATCACCTGGGAGCCTTTTATTTTTCGCCTGATACCGCGGTCGTGGAGATGACCAACCAGTCGCAGTCCCGGATGGTCGTGGCCGATGCGGTAAAGCTGGTGAAGCAGAAGTAGTAGTGGATAGTGGATAGCGGGTAGTGGATAGTGGGGAGTGGATAGTGGATAGTAAGTAACCATGCACCGATGTCAGCATACAACCCTTTTCCGATTTCCGGTTTCCGGTTTCCGTTCTCCGGTCTCCGGTCTCCGTTCTCTGGTTTGCTGAGTCAGTCATTTAATACGATAACCCTATGATGATACCGCACATGAAGACTTTTGTTTCGCTTAAATTGGCCGTGTTGCTTGGCCTGATCCCGGGAAGCGCTGTTTTTGCACAGCAGCTTCTCACGCTTGAAAAGGCGCTGGAGATTGCCAAATACAACAGCCCGGATATTCAAAGCTCCCTGTTTTCACTGGAGCGTTCGCAGCAGTCGTTGAACGCGCAAAAGGCTGCCCTGAAATCACAGTTTGCGTTAAGCCTCACGCCGGTCGATTTTAACCGCAACCGGAGCTTCGATGATTTTTCATCGACGTGGTATACCAACGAATCGATCGGGGCATCGGGCACATTCCGGGTGTCGCAGCCGATCCTGCCGACCGACGGGACCATTTCGCTGGTGAACCGCTTTGGCTGGGAGAAAAACCTGAATGATTATTCGGGCAAGGAAGACCGGGCGTTTGTCAACAACCTGTACCTGAATATCACCCAGCCCCTGTTCACGTACAACCGGCTGAAGCTTCAACTGAAGGAGCTGGAACTGGATGTGGAGAATTCAAACCTCAGCTATGCCATGCAGTCGCTGAACCTGGAGAAGCAGGTCACCCAGTTTTTTTACAGTGTGTATATGGCCCAGATGAGCCTGAGTATCTCGGAAGACGAGCTGGCCAATACGGAGAAAAGCTTTGAAATCACGAAAAATAAGGTTGAAGCTGGTTTGGCGGCAAAGGAGGAGCTTTACCAGGCTGAGCTGAACTATGCCACGGCCAAATCGGAAGTGCAGAATCAGCGTGTCACCCTAGAGAATTATAAGGACCAGTTTAAGCAGTATATCGGGATGGGCATCACCGAGGAGATTGGCGTGATGGCCGATGTGCAGGCTGAATCGGTAACGGTTGACCTGAACAAGGCGATCGAATACGGATTGAAGTCCAGGATGGAGATCCGCCAACGGGAGATCAGTATCGAGAATGCGCAGTTTAGCCTGATCGAAACAAAGGGTTTGAATGAGTTTAAGGGCGACATGAACCTGTCGATCGGGATTATTGGTGAGGATGAGAAGCTGAATAACATCTATGACAATCCCACCAGCAACCCGGCTGTATCGGTTGCTTTTAACGTGCCGCTGTTTGACTGGGGAGAGAAGAAATCGCGCATCAAGGCGCAGGAAGCGGTCATCAAGCAGCAGGAACTGAACTTCGATCAGCAAAAAGTGCAGATCATTGTCGACATCCGGCAGGTATACCGGAGGCTTCAGAATTTGAGGAACCAGATCGAAATAGCCCGGCAGAACGAGAAAAATGCCCAGCTCACGTACGAGATTAACCTGGAGCGGTATGCCAACGGAGACCTGACCAGCATGGACCTGAACCTGTATCAGACGCAGTTGTCGCAGAAAAAGATGGCGTATGCGCAATCGCTGATCGACTACAAGATTGAGTTGCTCAACCTGAAGATACAGACGCTGTACGACTTTGAGTCCCAGAAGGGAATTGTCCCGGAAGAAATTGTGAAGAAGAAGTAGTTTAACCCATGATAAAACGAATTTCCATGAAGATGAAGTATAACCGGACTGTCCTTTTATTGATGGCCTTTGCCCTGGCAGGCTGCAGAAATCAGGGCGGGAGTGTCCAAACGGAGGTGGCCATCCCTGTTTCGGTGGTGGATTTAAAACCCGGGTCGATTGAGCAAACGACCAGTACAACCGGAACTGTGGTGGCCACCCGCGATGTGGCGTTGTCGACGGAGATGGCAGGCCGGTACCGGTTGCTGACGAATCCCCGGACCGGCAAACCCTTTATGTTGGGCGACCGGGTTGAGAAGGGGCAGGTGATTGTCGAACTTGAAGACGAGGAGTATGAAAATAACATCGGGATCGAGGCAAGGGATCTCAGTCTGAAAATGGCTGAACAGGATTATAAAAAGCAGAAGTCGCTGTACGACAAGGGCGGGGTAACCCTGAGTGAGCTGAGCAACGCGGAGGTGGCAGCAGTCAATGCCCGCGACAGCTATGAACTGGCGAAGATCAGGCTGGGGTACATGAAGGTCACCGCCCCCTTTGCAGGGGTCATCACCGACTTACCCCATTTTACCGGTGGGACGAAGGTGGCCTCCGGGACGAAGGTGGTGAACCTGATGAGTTATGAAAAGCTGCTGCTTGAAGTCAACCTGCCCGAAAAGCAGATCAACCAGGTTGTCAGGAACCTGCCGGTCCGTGTGACGAATTACACGCTTCCTGAAGACACCCTGCACGGTTTTGTGCAGGAGGTTTCGCCGGCGATCAGCACGGAAACGAGGACGTTCGTGGCCAAGCTCCGTGTGGGGAACGAAAAACTGTTGCTCCGGCCGGGAATGTTTGTGCAGGCCGAGATCATCCTGGCCCGGAAGGACAGTGTGATCGTGATCCCGAAAAGCGTCGTGATCTCCGGTCAGCGGGGAAAGTCCGTGTTTACGGTTCAACAGGGTACCGCCGAACAAAAGCAGGTCACTTTTGGCTATGAAAACAAGGACCAGGTTGAGATCACCTCAGGACTGAAGGCCAACGACCGCCTGGTGATCAAAGGGTTTGAGACGCTGAGGAACCGTGCAAAAGTGAAAATCATCAAGTAAAAAGGAATTGGTGTGAAGAAAATAAGTGAATTTTCGGTCAATAATCCGGTAACCATCCTGATGGTCGTGCTTGCTTTACTTCTTCTGGGGTATATCTCGTACGACAAACTGGGCATTGATCTTTTCCCGGACCTTAACAACCCGCGTTTGTTCATTGAACTGGAAGCCGGGGAGCGCCCGCCCGGGGAAATCGAAGAACAGTTTGTCGGGAACCTGGAGGCGCTCGCGATCCGGCAGTCGGATGTGGTCCGGGTCTCGTCGGTCTCGAAGGTAGGGACTGCCCAGATTACCGTCGAATACGCGTGGAAGAAGAACATGGACGATGCTTTCCTTGAACTTCAGAAAGCGGTTTCATCGTTTGCCCAGAATCAGGATATTGACGAAATCAACATCACCCAACATGATCCGAACACGGCCCCTGTGATGCTGATCGGGTTGAGTCATCCGTCGATCAGCGACATGAATGAGTTGCGCAAGGTGGCAGAAAATTATATCCGGAATGAGCTGATCCGGATCGAGGGAATTGCCGAAGTGGAAGTCTCGGGTTCTGAAGAACCTGAAGTATTGATCGCGACCAGTCAGTACCTGCTCGATGCGTACGGGCTGACCCTGGATGCGCTCAGCACCCGGATCCAGAGTTTTAATCAACGGATATCCGGCGGCTCCATTGAAGAAATGGGACTTCGTTACGTGGTGAAGGGAGTCAGTCAGTTAACCGATTTGTCGGATTTTGAGAACATCATTGTCGGGTATAAACAAACCAGCGCGGATAATTCGGAATCCCCATATGCCCCGGTGTTTTTGAGGGACGTGGCGAAGGTCAGTTTCCAAAACGCGGAGCCGGAGAACATCGTGCGCATAAACGGGCAACGTTGTTTGGGCCTTTCCATCTACAAGGAAACCAAATTCAACACCGTGAAAGCCGTGGAAGAAGTTTTCAAGGCGATGGAATCGATCGGGAAGGCGCTGCCGGGATACCAGCTCCGGTTGGTGACCAACCAGGCCACGTTTATTCAGGAGGCCATCAGCGGGGTGGAGGAAGCGGCACTCTACGGGATTCTTCTGGCCGTGATCGTCCTGTATGTTTTCCTTCGCCGGATTGACGCCACGTTAATTATCAGCATCGCGATCCCCGTGTCGATTGTGGCTACGTTTAACCTCATGTATTTTAACGGACTTACCCTGAATATCATGACGCTGGGGGGACTGGCGCTTGGGGCCGGCATGTTGGTCGATAATGCCATTGTTGTGGTGGAGAATATTTTCCGCAACCATGAAAACGGGATGTCGGTGCGCGGGGCGGCCATTGAAGGGACATCGCAGGTTGGCGGGGCAATCACGGCATCGACCATCACTACGGTCGTCGTTTTTCTTCCCATTGTATATCTTCATGGGGCTTCGGGCGAGTTGTTTAAGGATCAGGCCTGGACGGTGACTTTTTCGCTGGTTTCGTCGCTGGTGGTGGCCATGTTGGTCATTCCCGTGCTGTTCAATCTCATCTACCGGAAAAAGAAGCACATGCACATCCGCTCTGTGCAGGTGAAAGGATACGGGCGTTTTTTGAGCAGGATCATGAAGATGAAAGGCGCGGTGATCGCGTTGGCCGTCCTTCTGATCGGCGTGGCGGCCTTCCTGACCCCTTTGCTCGGAACGGAGTTCATGCCCAAAACGGAAACGCGCGAATTTAAGATGGATATCCGGCTTCAGGAAGGCACCCGGCTGGAGCGAACCGCTTCGACCGTTGAAAACATGGAAGGGATCATCACCGGGGTGTTGGGCGATCAGTTGAACATGGTTTATAGTCATATCGGTCCTTCAAGCGGGATCAGCAGCACGGCAACAGCCGTTTTTCAAGGGGAAAATACGGCGACGGTCCGGATTGTCCTTCACCACGAAAGCGGACTGACCTCCTCGGAAGCGATCCGTCGAATCAGCGAAGCGATTGGTGAAACCCCCAATGCGGAGATCACCTACAAGCAGGATGAAACGGCCCTGACGAGCCTGCTGGGCACCGACGAGGCCCCGCTGGTGGTGGAAGTGCAGGGCGAAGACCTGGACGTGATCGAAGCGTTGGCTGCGGAAGTAAAAGCCCGCATGGAAGGCCTTCCGGGGATGTATCATATTGAGTCGCTGATGGAGGAAGGATCGCCGGAGGTCAACCTGGTGATCGACCGGATGAGGGCCGGGATGTATAACCTGAGTGTGAGTGACATCGTGACTCAGATACAGGACCAGTTGGAGGGAAAGGATGCCGGGGAGGCGGAACAGAAAGGAGAGATGCAGCGCATCACCGTCAAGCTGCCCGACAAGGGGCTGTCTGAGCTGAACGACATCCGGATCACCGGGGACAACCAGCATTTTTTTCTGAACGAACTCGCTGAAATTCAAATGGGCCGGTCGCCCAGGGAGATTTACCGCAGAAACCAGAACAGGATCGCGAAGATCACCGCGCAACTGGAGAAAGGCATGGCCCTGGATCAGGCGGTGAAGGGGATCCGCACGGCCATCGCCGCTGTCGATGTGCCGCCCGACTGTCAGATATCCATCGGCGGAGAAGAGGAAAAACGGGCTGAATCGATGTCGAGCCTGGGTTTTGCACTGATCCTGTCGGTCGTGCTGGTCTACATGGTGCTGGCGTCACAGTTTGAATCGCTGCTGCATCCGTTTACCATCTTGTTAACCATCCCGCTGGCACTCGTCGGCACCGTGTTTACATTCTTCCTCTTTGGGAGAACGCTGAACATGATGGCCTTTATCGGGATCATCATGCTGGCGGGCATTGTTGTCAATAACTCCATCCTGCTGATCGACCGCATCCTGCAGTTGCGCAGCCAGGGGATGGAACGGACGGAGGCCGTGATCCAGGCCGGACAACAACGGGTGCGGCCCATTTTCATGACCAGCCTCACGACCATCCTGGGTTTGCTGCCGCTGACGCTCGGATCGGACGAAAGCGCTTCGTTGCGTTCACCCATGGCGCTGGCAGTCATTGGCGGACTGCTGACCTCCACCTTGCTGACGCTGGTGGTCATCCCTTGTGTGTATGAGGTGTTTGAAGAGATCAGGGAAAGGGCAAAGCGCATAGCGCATCGCGCATAGAGGGGAACGGAGACGGGAGAACGGAGACCGGAGAATGGAGACCGGAGACCGGAAACCGGAGAACGGAGCTCCGTGTATTGAGAGAGCACGGAGCTCAGGGCAGAGCGCCTGTTTAAGAATTGGAATTTTGGAACTCAGTAGATATTCATGAAGTTTATAATCGACCGAAAGACGCTGATCAGCATGTTGTTCATCGGGATGACCTTGCTGGGGTATGTATCCTATCAGCAGCTCCGGATGGAGCTGTTGCCCAATGCCGATCTGCCTTTCCTGTACGTCCAGGCCGGGGCTGCGCGCGATGCTGACCCCAAGTATCTTGAAAGTGAAGTTGTTATTCCGTTGGAAGGGATCATCGGGACGCTCGAAGGGATCGAGTCGATCGAGTCATCGGTCAACTCGAGGAACGCGACCATCGCCGTTTACTTTCAGAAGAATATTGACTTTAACCTGGCCTATCTGCGCCTGCAGGAAAAGATAAACGGGATCAGGGACGACCTGCCGGAAGATATCCGGGTGAATGTGAACCGGGTTGA
>CAZANK010000027.1:0-15098 GCA_964486235.1 uncultured Prolixibacteraceae bacterium
AATCGCGTAAAAGAAGACAAACAATAATTAAGCCAACCGGATTTGGCGGTAATAGCTTTTTTGAGTTCAAACTGGGCAACCACTGTTGAATTGGAAGCATCTTTATAGCCTTTGACCATTTCCGAATAAGGGTTCATGTAGCCTTTGGAGGAAGACCCGCCGAACATGATATGTTTTACATGCCTGTGATTGGCATCAACCGGGTAATAGGCAGGAAAAACGACAGGATTGGCCCTCATTATATTTCTGAACATTTGGGTCCCTCCCGCAATCGGCCCATTGTAATCTTTAAATGTACCACTGATTCGAAAAATTAACTCCGTCGATGTCGTCAGGTTAATGTTCACATTTGTTCGCAGGGAATACGTTTTCAGGTCGATATTATTGTTAAAGTTATTCATTCTATCGACTTCGAAAATGCCGTTATCTTGATTAAATGTCCCTGCCACATAATACCTTGCGATCTTCCCGCCCCCGCTCAGATTCACGTTAAACCTCCGGCTGGACGTAAATTCCTTGATCAACATTTTCTTCCAGTCAACCGCCGGAAAGATCAGCGGATTAGCCCCTTCTTCGGTTTTTTGGATTTTCTCTTCCGAATAGACTGATGCATCCAACGGATTACGGGTCAGAGCGGCTTCATTGTACAGTCTCATATAAGTGACCGGGTCGGCCGTTTCGACGTTCATTGTCGGGGCCGACAATGAATATTCGACCCTGGCTGATACCTTTGTTGCTCCGTCCGAACCTTCTTTTGTCGAAATCAAGATCACACCATTGGCCCCCCTGGCCCCGTATAAAGCAGTGGCAGTGGCATCCTTCATGATTGAAAAACTGGCGATATCGTCTACCTGCAATCTTGCCAGATCGTCTTTCGTCGACTCCACCCCGTCAATTAATATCAAAGGATCAACCTTGTACCCAAAAGTAGTTACTCCGCGAATAAAGAAATCGGCATTGTCCTGCCCTGGTTCGCCGCTTCGCTGGTACGAAATTACACCAGCCACTTTCCCGGCGAGGGAAGTCGTTAAGTTACTGGAAGGAACTTTCAATTCGGCCGGTTTAATTGTTGTGAACGACCCAACCACTTCTCTCTTTTTTTGTTGTTGTCCGAATGCCGTAACCGTAACGCCTTCCAGTTCCTGCGACTTATCCTTCATTTGTATATTGACCGTCTTCTGGTTTCCGATGTCAACGATCTGGCTTTCCATCCCGATAAACGAAAAGACTAATTTATCGGAAGGGTTGGCTTCAATGCTGTAAGTCCCGTCAATATCTGTAATAACTCCTTTTGTTGTCCCGACTATAGTAATTGTCACTCCTGGCAATGGTTTCCCAGCAGAATCAGTCACTTTTCCTTTAATCAGTTTTTTCAGAGGTTGTTGCTCTCCGTAGCCTTTCGTTCCAGGATTTTCTGTCTTTTTAATTATTACCGTCTTGTTCACTAATTCATACGTCAGATCAGTGCCTTTCAGGCATTTCATAAGTACTTCCTCGACCAGAACGTCTTTGCAATTAAGCGTTAACCGGTCTATTCCTTTTATGTCTTCCGTATTATAAAAAAAGCTAAACTCGGTCTGCTTTTTTATACTCCAAATAACATCCTCCAAGCTGACATCCTTCAGCTTAATGCTCATCTTTATACTTTGAGAATAACTGTTTGTGTTTCCGGCAGTTATATCTAACGCCGAGACCAGCATAAGAATCCAAACTGCTTTCATCATAATGATGTACTTAATCAGTGCCCTTTTTAGAGGCGATTGTCCCACATGACTTTTTTTCATACTTTTGACTTGTTAGTTTTATACTATTTGGCCCTGCTTCAACAGGACTATACACAGGAGATACTCCCAATATCTCCTGTATTTATCTTTTTGCACTAAATACGACGGATGTTTTCTCGATATGTATTTCAACTTTGTTGGTCGACCGGATGATCTCCAATATCTGTTTCATATCTCTGTGACGATCGACACTTCCACTGAAATGCAATTCCTTGACTGAAGCATCTGTGAAAATAACGTCAGCAGTATACCATCGAGAAAGCGTGTTCATAATATCTTCCAGTCGCTCATTAAAAAAAATAAACTGTCCCTCTTTCCATGAAATATATCGGCTTACATCAACTACGTTTATCTCTATTGTTTGAGTTACCGGGTCAAAAACAGCTTGTTCGTTCACGTTTAACAATCTGCTGTACTGATGATCTTCTGTTTCAATTTTGATTTTTCCTTCCACCAGTGTTGTCGTCACCTTTCCCGATTTTTCATACGCATTTACGTTGAACGAAGTACCCAATACCTCCACCCTCATTGTTTTTGTTCTTACAATAAAAGGGATTCCGGATCGTGAGACTTCAAAATAGGCTTCTCCTGAAAGCTCAATTTCCCTTGAAGTACCTAAAAACTGCACAGGATACTTGAGTTCGCTCATTGCATTTAACAGAACTCTGGTACCATCGGAAAGAACCAAGTTATACTCACCTCCCCTGAGGGTACGGATGGTGTTTGAAAGTGACACCTCACTCAGCTGTTGAACCGCTTTCCTATAATTCAGTATGCCTGCTGAATCGTGAATTGCAGTCCCATCTTTTTCCTTCAATTGTAACGCTCCCGATGGATTCAATTCAATGGATGTCCCGTTGTCTAATTCCAAAACAGCACTGTACGCCCCAGGCTTCATTTCCTCTGACAACTGTGTGATGTCCGGCTCCTGGGTAGCCGGTCTCACCGCAAAATAACCGCCAATTAGAATCAGAATGGGAAGTAAAACTGCCGCTCCAAATTTTAATCGTTTTCGGAATAAAATCCCTGCTTTCACTTTTCGGACAGCCAGGAAGAAGCTTTCCCATTTTTCATCAAGGTTGATTTCATTCCAGCTTTCAACCCATTTCCGATATTCTCCCGGAGATTTTATTCGGTTGAACAGCTCTACATTTTCGACATCTTCATTCAGCCAATCCGTTAGTTCTGTTACTTCTTCTTTTCTCAGTTTATGCCCGATATGGCCGCCAATCAACCGGGCAATTCTTTTATGGTGAGAATAGTGTTCCATCATTTGTATCTGTCGAGTAATCTTTAACAGAAAGCACTTAAACAGTAAAACCGGGTGACATGAAGATGATCTTATTCAAAGGAAAATTTCTGGTTTTCAGGAAAAAAGTCGTTTCGATTGGTCAGCCATCTGTCTGTCTGAATAATACATGGAAGAAAAGTTCTATATACCGATCTTTAAGTTCCACCCTAAGTGCTTTGAATGCTCTGCCTTTTATCGTTTTTACGGTATTCAAAGAGATGCCTAATTGTATGGCTATTTCATGATTCTTCAATCCATCAAGCGTCATCTCAATGACTCGTTGTCCCTGGGGGGACAATAATTGAATCGCATTGTAAATAATATGGTGCGTTTCTTCTTCGATGATCGTATTCGAGGCAAATTTTTTCGTTTCGATCCGCTTAAGATAAGCCGTCTCAACCCGCCGATCTCTCAAATAATTGATACTTCTGTTTTTCACATATTTAAACAGATAACACTTGGCTGACGAAATTGAGTGAATTTCCGATCTTCTGTTCCAGAAATAAGCAAACGCATCCTGCACAATATCCATGGAAACTTCTTTATCATTCAAATATTTATTGGCAAAATAACACAAAGAAGGGTGGAAGCTTTCAAAAAACTGTCTGAAAGCGAGCGCATCACCTCTTTGAATTTTTTCTATCAATTTTCAGTCAGATTGGCCCATCCATACTTCGTGTTTCACATTCGGGCTTAACAAGTCCGGATGTCACAACCATTTCTTAGAACGTTCGCCATCGCAGAACATTTTCTGCTGCACAAAATTGACATCTGTATTATTCTCATTACCAATAGACTAAAAAGGTATAACAAACTGATACTTCCCTGAGCCAATTTCCACAATTGTCCTGTCCGCTTCCGTTTCTGTCACTCGTATACTTTTAACCTGCCGGACAGGCTTTCCGGATTCACTTATTTTATCCGGATTCTCACAAGGAATACAGACCTGTGCAGTTGTATTTACTGGGACTTCAATATCCATGACCAGGGTATCGTTCATGATCTTCCACGCCGAACCGATTCTGCCATATTGCGAGTAATGGACAGCATTTACCCACTGCAGATCGCCGGGTATATGTGGTTTTATTACAATTTTCTTGAAGCCTGGGTTTTCCTCATCGGGGGTTATTCCCGCCAATGCGCTGTAAAACCATGCATCAACACCTCCAAGTGAGATGAAATTAAACGCATTCCCTTTCCACGACTCCCAAAGTGTATTCCCGTGTTTCACCATATAGCCCCACCCCGGGTATTCCTCTGTATTGACCATCCGATAAGCTGTATCAGCATACCCCAAATCTGTCAGTCCATACAATAAGTACAGGTAGCCTACAAAACCGCTGTTCAGATGTCCGTTCCACTTTTCAATATTATCCAGGAGTCTCCTTGTTATCAGTTTTCTTTTGTCGTCTTGTGCCAGGCCCAGATAGAGAGGCATCACCTGGCAGGTCTGACTGTCGTCAGCATACAAACCAGTTTCGTGGTCCAGAAAGCGTTTATTATATGCCAGTTTTATTTTTTCTGACAATTTCCCGTATTCGTCGCTGTCTTTCTTCTTCCCGAGGATGTTGGCAACTTTGGAAAGAAGGGTCGCGTAATAATAATATCCGGCCGTTGAAACCTGGATAATCGGCGATCTTTTCGATCGTCCACCTGTTCCACCGACTTCCAACCAGTCGCCCAGCCACCAGTCGAGGAACACTGAATCAACAGTCGTTGTGCCCAGAAAATCAACATACCTTTTCATCGGGTTATACGATCGGGCAAGCGCTTGCATGTCCCCGTAATAATTATAAATAAACCACGGAATTTCAAGAATGACTCCGCCCCACCAAGGATCGGACCAATCCGGAGGCATCCCGCCGGGTTTGGTAAAACCCCAGTTGGCTGTGGGATTGATCGGAGGAACGTGACCGTTTGGTTCCTGAGATTCGATCACGTCTTCCATCCACTTCGTCACAAAACTGTAAAAATCGTAATTGTAAATCCCAACCTCAACGGCATTATGTGCATCTTGTGTCCAGTTTATTTTTTCGCGGGCAGGCTCAGTAAGTACACCGTGCAACGTATTGAGGAGTGAATGTTTAGCCGCCTCGTGTATTTTATTGAGTAATTCATTCGAACACTCGAAGTCTCCGGCGTCAACCAGGTTATTATGAACCATACAACCAACAAGGTCTTCCAAGGCAGGTTTCGAAGTGAGCCCTTTCACTTGGACGTACCGAAATCCATGGTACGTAAAAGCCGGCTCAAATAGATCAACACCTCTCCCGCTCAGGATCAGTTCTCCGGTCTGATAGCGCCCCCATGTGTGACCGCTCAGACTTCTCCTGTTAATCGTGCCGTCCTGATTCAGATTTTCATCAAAGACCAATTCCACTTTCTGACCTTCATCTCCTGATGTTTTAAACTTGGCCCATCCGGCGATGTGCTCCCCTAAATCGTAAATAAATACCCCTGGCCGAGGTTCAGTCAGGCTAACCGGTTTAATAAATTTCGTAATCTGTTCTGACGGTAACGCCTGAGGTACAAGCCTTCCCGACGGAGGTGTTACAACACTCGAGGTGTGCCACTCGTTATCGTTGAACGATGTATTGTTCCAACCTTCCTGTATGCGCATTGCATCGACCGACTCGCCCCCCCTGACGCAGTTAAAGATAATCTCGCTCACCCGCCATTTCCAGGTTTCGTCTGAGACTACCGTGCTGATCGTCCCATCGTGATAGGTCACAGTAATGTTCAGCATAAAACGGGGATCAGATTTCCATGGCGCTTTCTCGTAAGCAAAAAGATCAGGGGTTGGGAGGTTCAGCCATCCGTTGCCAAGCATTACGCCAACAGCATTGCTCCCTTCAGTAATCTGTGGAGTAACATCGTAGCTCATGTAATACACTTTCTTCCGAAAATCAGTCCAGGCCGGGGCCATTTTATCGTTTGATATTTTTTCCCCGTTAATGTAGAGTTCACCAAATCCCAAGCCCGAAAAACGAGCAATTGCCTTCACCGGTTTTTTCTCTATCACGAATTCTTTCCGGAATTGAAGGGCGGCATGTTGGGTTACAGAATCTTTTTCCGTATTGTTTCCTGTTCCAACCCATTTTGCATTCCAGTCTTTACCAGTCAAAAACCCCATCGTCCAGGTATTTGTGCGGCTCCAATCCGAAGCTTTACCGTCTTCGTCCCAGGCCCTTACTTTCCAGAAGTATTGCTTACCGGAAATCAGCCTCTTACCAGAATAAGAAACAAACACAGACTGGTCGGACCTAACCTTTTTCGAGTCCCATACATCTCCCGTGTTCTTTTCAAGTTTCCTTGGGTCTTCTGAAACAAGAACTCGGTAGGCCGATTGCATTTTACCCCGTTCTCCCGACTCTGTGTTCCAACTTAAACGAGGCGTTGAAACTCCGATACTCAGCGGATTGGTTTGATATTCACATTTCAGGTTGGTCACAATTATTCCGTTTTTCCCGTTACATCCGCAGAATACAAACAAAAACAGAAACACCAGGACAGGCATATTCGCTATTTTTCTCATTGTTTATGGTTTATTGTTCCATTAATATTTCCGGTGTCAAATACACAGTTCGGCAAATTTTCCGACCCGTTCAGACCTGACATCACTCTGTATGATAGGCGCCGGAGCGATCATGTACCCGCCTCCTTTTCCCAGGATGTTAGTCTTTTCGATAATGTCGGCTTCCAGATCCTCGTCACTTCCATGAGGCAGCAACACTTGCTGGTCGATGGCACCCCAAAACGAAAACTCCCCGCCGAACCGACTTTTCATGTCCTGCGGCAAATGCCCCGGAATGCCTGGCTGTACCGGGTTAAACACCTCGAACCCGATTTCACTGAAGTCGCTTAACAGTTCAGCAACTGCCCCGTCGCAATGAAGTATTGGGATGACGTCGGGCTTTCTCGCTTTGAACCGGTCAACCATCCGTTTGTAGTGCGGTTTCCTCTGGCTGCAGAATATTTCCGGCGGTATAATTAGGCTGTTCTGAGTGCCAAAGTCGTCACCAAACCAGATGGCATCCACCCCGAAGTCGATCATTTTCAGCCCGATTTGGGTCTGGAATTCTGCACAGGCTTCAAACAACGGCACCACGTATTCGGTTTCCATCATCATGTCGATCAACAGTTTTTCCATTCCTGCCAATTGGTGTGCCAGCGAGAAAACGGTGACTTCCATAGTACCGAAAACGAGGTAATCATCGTGGTACTTTTTTACCAGCGCTTCGGCATCGCGAAACCGCCCGGGGGCATTGGGGTCAGGGAAACAGAAATGGCCGCACAGTTGCCGGCACAGGTCAAATTGTACGGGCACCCGGTCGGGACGACCCGGTAACTGCTTGAAGGCTTTTAGTACGCGTTCTCTCGGTGTCATTTGCATATTAGTTGGTCTATTTTCAAAAAAAAACTTAAGAACGGCAGGCATATTCCCTACTAATTATTCTAAATATGGCTTGCAAGTAAGCGGACATTTCTTGAAAACGGCAACGTCCATCCCGTTTGTCCGGGATAACCGTCGAAGCAAAGCACACAAAACGGACAACCGGGTGACATGCGGGTGAGTTTTTTTTATAAAAAGTGAGGCTGCATACAAAGTTCAGACATCACATCCAACATTTCAGCGACTGCCAATCAAAATGTCAAGCACCGGAATTATCCGGGATCACTGTGTTCGGAACCATCACATGCAACCTCAAAGCCTATGAGGTATGTTATTGGGTAATCGTAATTGTTTTTGTCACCACTTGTCTTTCCAGTTCTTTGTCGTTGACGTTATAATACGAAATAACATATACAACGTTGTACGTTCCCGGGTTGGTGTATGTATAGGGCAACTCCAGGCCGGGAAAGGTAAGGCCCGATTGTCCGGGAGAGTAGATTTTGTCATAATCATGTCCCTCGTCGCCCGTCCAAAGGGAAAACCGGAATATTCGGTTGAAATCGGTAACACTTTGTTCTGGCTTTGCGAAAATGACCTGCTGCCCGACTTTTGCCGCTGTAATTTCAGCTTTAGCTCCGGCTTCAATTTTATAAATCTTCAGGTCGGTTTGTGGCCATGGTATATCGAATTGCCTTTCGCAACTACTGAATACGAACGTGATAGCCAGCAGGAGAAACAGGCTCCTAAAAAGTTGGAATATATTTTTCTGTTTCATAATTGAATTTTTAAAATTGTCAAATTATTAATAGCCTGGGTTTTGAACCAATACACCCGGTACTTTATCTATTTCGCCCTGTGGTATCGGCCATATCAGGTCATTATTTGTTGGCAGGTACGAATCGATTGCCCAGGGGAACCTGTTTGTGTCGCGGAAGGTTGTCGGGTTTGCCATTTCCTTTTTACCATGGTCGGTTATCCGCGAAACAGCTTTACCGGTACGGATTAAATCCCACCAGCGGTGTCCTTCAAATGCAAGTTCCACTTTTCTTTCTTTTTCAACTGCCAAACGGAATGCTTCCTGATTAGGCAGATCGACTGCTGTTTTTGCAGGCAAACCGGCACGGGTCCTGATCCTGTTTAGGAGGGTAAGCGCTTCGCTACTGGCAGAGTAACCGTTTTCATTCAAAATTTCGGCCACGCTCAATAGAATATCGGCATATCTTAAAAACGGCCAGTTCGCATGCGAATCGTTCCCATTTGCAGGCCCGGGATAATAATATTTTACAATCCACGGCACATTTACGGTTGCACCTGAAGCATCGTTGTAATTTTCACGGAAGAGGACACTTTTCCGAAGATCTCCCGGTTCAATTTCACTCATAAATTCGTTGGTCGGGACCATTACCGCGCATGCAGGAGAGCTTCCCATGTTGAAGGTAAGTACCGAATGCGAGTTCAGCGGCGCCAAAGTATAAGCGAAAACACTTCCTTCATTCAATCCTCCGGTAACATATTGTATATCGAAAATTGACTCGATATGATTTTTACTGGCCGGGTCGAAAACCTTTGCATAGTTTGGAAGCAGGTCGTATTTTCCACTGTTCATCACTGCCCTGAATTGCTGAAGCGCATTTTCTTTTTGCCCGAGAAAATGATATACTTTCCCCAGCAATGCCTGCGCAGCGCCTTTTGTAGCCCTGCCTTTCTGATCGGCAGAATATTCAACCGGAAGTTTCTCGATGGCTTCGGTAAGGTCTACAATAACTGCGTTATACACTTCAGTTTTTGAGGTCCTTGATAAGCTAAGTGCTTCGTTCGTGCTTTTCACCGGTTTCAATATTAAAGGCACATCGCCATATAAGCGTACAAGGTTAAAATAATGGATTGCCCTGATGAATTTTATCTCGCCCTGATATTGTTTTGTTTCACCTTCTGTAAGGATACTCTGTCCTTCCAGTTTTTCCAATACAATATTTGCCTGCGATATACCATTGTAAACGCTGTTCCACGCGCTGGACGCATTTCCGTTATTGCTCGGAATCCTTAATTCGTCAACTTCTTCAAACGCCTGTGGCAACCCTCTGTCCCCATTGTTAAATTGCTTTGTCGCAACATCGGAAGGCAGGTCGCCCATAATATAACCTACACCATTGTAAAAATTCTGCAGACCTCCGTAAACGCCCATCACCCCTTGTTCAAATTCTGTTTTTGTTTTGTAGAAAGAGGAAGATGAAAGGAAGTTATACGGAGTAAGTTCGATGAAGCTATCGTTACACCCGATCGTATTTGCCATGATCAGGACAGCAAGTAATATTTTATACTTTATTTTCATTTTCGTTAGAGTTTAAAGGTTAGAAAGTAATATTTGCCCCAATGGTGAACGACATTGGAATAGGATAAGAGTTGTGGTCTATCCCTGCATTTGTCGCCGAATTTCCCCCCTGGCTTGCTTCAGGCATGCCCCATTTGTTTTTCGACAAAAGGAGAGTATTCATTGCGGTAAAATACAACCTCGCATTCTTAACAACTTCCTGTTTATTTAACAAGTTCTTTGGAAGGCTATATCCCAGAGTAACATTCCGAAACCACAAATAAGAATTATCATGAATCCATGCGTCGTTTGTCATGCGGTATCTGACACTTGCAGATGAAGCAACAGGTATCCGCCCGTTCCCCGTATTTTCAGGTGTCCTCCACCTGTTCAACACTTCAACAGAGTTATTAACAAGCGGGCCTTCAAACAAAAAGTACCATTGCGAGGTTGCATTGTGAACTTGCCCTCCTATCTGCCCATTGAAAACAAAGCTAAGGTCAAAGTCTTTGTAAGCGAGCCGGCTTGACAACCCGTACGAACATATTGGTTCCGGTGAACCAATTACTGTATAATCCTCCACGTCCTTGTGGATGCCATTGCCATCTAAATCTATATAACGAGGGCCGCCAACTCCTTCCTGACTGGCATTTGAATAACGAGGGCCTTTATCAAATTCGGCCTGGTTCATAAATATCCCGTCCGAAATAGAACCGTAGAAAGAAGAGATTGGGAACCCAACGGTGGTGATTGTCCAGTTTCCGCTCCCGATAATCGGGTCGTTGAACTTGTTCGTTTCCAATACGGTATTCCGGTTAAAATAAAGGTTCAGGTCGGTTTCGATTGAAAGCTCACCAATTTTGTTTTTTGCATTCAGCGAAAACTCCATCCCTTTGTTTTCCATTTTTCCGATGTTCATCCATGCCGAACTATAGCCAGAGGCGGTAGCCACCGGAACCTGCAACAACATGTCTTCGGTAATCTTTTGGTAATAATCGACCGACAGGCTGTATCGGTTATTGAAGAACGAAACGTCCATCCCCAGGTCAAACTGGGTGGTGTTTTCCCAGCCCAGGTCAAGGTTTTCAAAACTTGAAACTACCTGTCCGGGTTTCACCTGTCCGTTTATTACATAGTCGCTCCTGGTTAACGCCGAAATGTAGAGGTAATCGCCAATTTCCTTGTTACCGGTCAAACCGTAACTAACCCTCAGTTTCATATCGCTGATCTGTCGGATGCCTTTCATAAATTCTTCACTTGAAACTCTCCATCCGAGTGATGCTGACGGAAAATTCCCCCATTTCCGGTTAGTACCAAGGCGCGAAGAACCATCCCTCCGGATGGTGGCGCTTGCCAGGTATTTGTCTTTGTATGAATAGTTGGCCCTGCCCAGATATGAAATCAATGTTTGTTCGCTTTTGCTTGAATTTACATTGTCAATTTCCCCAGCCTGTACGTTGCGGATAATATCGTTAGGAAATTTAACACCTTCAGCATGAAAATACTCGATCAAGCTTTTTTCAGCTGTATACCCTAATAACACGTCAACATGGTGGTTTTCAGCTAGTGTTTTTGTATAGTTGAGCGTATTCTCCCAAACCCAGTTAATTGTTTTCTGATCAGAAAGTTTGCTCACCGCATCATTTGGATGGTCGCCACCCTGCCAGTTTCTAACTTCTGATGATTTAAAATAGGTCCCCTTTGTATCGTCATAAAACAGGTTCCCGGTAGTTTTCAGAATAAACCCGTTTTGCAGGTCTGCCTGGAAAAACCCATTGGTCAGCGCTGTGAATTTTTTGTAGCGATCTTCTATATTTTCCAATAAGTGCAAGGGGTTTGGGTAACCAAATGTACCACTCGACTGGATGTAAGGTCTCAGGTTGCCTTGTTCGTCATAAGGCGACACAACCGGGCTTGCCTGAAATACTGAAGACATTACCGACTGGGCCGACCATGTAGCGCCGCCTGTCGGAGCTTTTCTTCCCCACGAGTAAGTCGGAGCAATATTCATTCCGGCACTGATGATCTTGTTCAACTGCAGGTTCATATTGGCCCTTGCCGAAATCCTCTCAAATTTTGTATTCTTAATGACCCCGTCCTGGTTATAATAACCGGCAGACATAAACGATTGCGATTTATCGTTCCCGTTTGTAAATGTGACATCATAGGTTTGCGCCGGGGCGAGCTGCATAATTTCTTCAAACCAGTCGGTACCCTCACCTATTGCGGCAGGGTTCCGGTAATCAGCCGGGATATGCGATTTGTCAGCAGGGATCGGGAGTCCTTTTGCCCTCATTGGGTCTTCAATCTGATCGATGGCATACTGGGCAAACTGTTCCCCGTTCAATACTTTGATTTTTGAGTGCGGATGATAGGTCTGCAACATCGAGTTGTAATTGAATACAATATTGGACTTGCCTGCTTGCCCCGATTTTGTTTTAATAATCACCACCCCGTTTGATGCCCTTGATCCGTAAATAGAAGTAGAGGCAGCATCCTTCAGAATTGAAATAGATTCAATGTCGTTCGGGTTAAGCATCTGCAACGGACTACGGGTTTCGTCGTAGCCAAAATTCACAGGAAAACCGTCAATAACATACAACGGCGAATTATTGGTCGAGATAGAAGCATCCCCTCGTATCCTGATCACGGAACTACTCCCGGGCTGACCTGATACCTGTTTAATTTGCATACCCGGAACCTTCCCAATAATTGCCTGATCCATCGTCGGATTGGGTGCATCTTTAATCTGATCGGCCTTCACCATAGAAATAGAACTTGAGACCCTCCTATTGCTCAGGGACCCGTAGCCAATCGCCACGACTTCGCCAATCCCAATCGCTTCTTCTTCCATGACAACGCTAAGCGAAGTCCTGCCATCAACAGAAAGTTCGAGGGTTCTCATCCCCACAAAGGAAAACAACAGTGTCGCATTCGCAGGAACATTTGCCAGGGTATAGCTTCCATTTGCATTTGAAATTGTGCCAACTGTAGTACCCTTAATCACGATTGACGCCCCAGGAACAGGATTGCCATTTGCATCAGTGATCACGCCAGTAACAGTTCCTCCCTTCTGCTGAGTAACCGCTTCCGAGTGATCCTTTGGTAAGACAACGATTACCCTGCTTTTTAATACATACGAAAGGTTCGTCCCTTTTAGAACATCATCCAGAATTTCGAATACCGGTTTGTCGGAAAAACTTTCATTTATTTTCCTTAAATCAGTCAGGTCTTCTGACCTGTAGAAAACAGTATAGTCTGAAACGCGCTCAATTTCATTAAACACCTCTTTAATCGAAGAATTCCTGAAGTCCACGGAAATTCGCTGACTTTGACCCAGACTTTTTGCTGATAAATGCAAACATCCAATTAAAACAAGAATCGCAGTTAGTTTCATAATAAAGAAACATTTTTTAGTATGTATGGATATGTCTTCCCCATACAGATAAATCTGATTTTTTTTCATAAATTTGAACTTTGGTATTACAAACTTTTAGTACTAAACTCAAGGAGGGGAATGGGGGATCATTTCCCTCCTTTTATTTTACCTGTTTTTTTAATAATGAGTTTTCTGTCATTTAATGTATATTCAATATTTGTTGTTAACTTGATCATATCAAGTACCTGCCAGATCGTTTCTTTATTTTTGAATTTTCCGGTATACCTGATTTTGAATAATTCCGGGTCAGTAAATAAAATTTCCACATCATACCACCGCTCCAATCTTTTGGCAAATTCTGAAAATTCAATATCTTCAAAAACAAACTCGTTGTTTTTCCAGGAAGACTCAATTCCCGGTTTAGATCGGACTATCGAATATTCATGACCCCCCTTTGAAAAAATAATCTTCTGATTCGGCTCAAGCTCCACTATTTTTGTTCTCCCTGAACTGCTTAGAAGCTCAATTTTTCCTTCTTCCAGTGAAGCTTCAGTCCGGTCAAAATCTTTATAAGCCGTCACATTGAATTTTGTTCCAGTAACCTTTATATTAAAGTCAGTTGTCTTAACGACGAAGGGCTTACCTGTATTCCTGGCTACATCGAAAAAAGCCTCACCCGATAAGTCCGCCCATCTCTCTCCCTGTAAAAAATCAGCCGGATAACGCAGCCTGCTCTCTGAGTTTAACCAAACTGTCGTTCCATCGGGAAGATTTAATTGTGATTTTTGTCCTTTGGGAACCACAAGTTCGCAATAGCTCTTAGCCGATGGCTCGGGCCTACCCGGAATAACATTCTGAAGCAACCAAAACGAAATAAAGCCGATCAGGAAAATCGCTGCATACCTCAGTCCGATATATGCAATCCTACCGGCTCTGATCTGATTTGACAATCTAAATTCTTTGGAAAGTATACGCTTCCAGTTTTCTTTCGTCAATTGGTTCATGGGAAAGTCGTAGCTCCTCTCAAATTCAAAAAACTCTCTTTTGAGTTTTTTATCATTTTGAATTGCGTGATACAACTCCACTTCCTCTTTTACACTGATTTTTCCTGTGTAAAATGCTTTGATCAGTTCAGAATATGAGGTTTGTCCGGGATCCATTTTTTTGCTTATTACCAGTATTACAACAAGAGCAAAAAAAACCCGCACGTTTTTTAAAAAAAAGTGAGAAAAAAATTAAGATTGGTTCGTTTTTGTTCGCTTCCAAACGTTAATTCACTTTTCAAGCGCTTCATTGCCCTGGAAAGATGTTTTTCAACGGTTTTAATATGAAGACCCGTTATATCAGCTATCTCCTGATTTCTTTTTTGCTGTATCTTACTTAGAATAAATACCCTCTGAACAGACTCCCCCATCGTTGAAACAATACTCATCACCTCCTGCATGATTTCATTTCTAAGATCCTCGGCTTCTCTTTCTTCAAGAAAACTAATCATATATAGATTGAATGACGGATCGTCCTGTTGGATAAAATCAATGTACTTCTGCTCGACCTTCTTACGCTTGATATAGTTAAGGCATGCATTACGGGTCATTTTAAATAAAACGGATTTTAACAGACTCTCGCTGGTAACGCCTTTCGTACTTCTAAAAAGTGCCAGGAACACATCCTGAGCAATATCTTGCGAATCTTCATAGTTACTCGTCATGCGAAAGGCAAACAGATGGATACGCGGAAAATATTTCCGGAAAACATATTCAAAGGCAGCCCTGTCTTCTGCATGTAACCCTTGAACCAATTCGCCTTCACCAAACGCCTGATTCAATTCCATAAAAAACAAATCTGAATTCAAATCTTCAAAAATAACAAATAATTGAACTTAGCACAATACTTCGGTAAAAAATGATATAAATATTTGAAAATCAACAAAATAAGTGTTC
>CAZANK010000028.1:0-1514 GCA_964486235.1 uncultured Prolixibacteraceae bacterium
GTATCGGCATACACCGGATAGACCGGATCGCAGATGGCAATTTTGTTTCCGCTGCCAAAGATTTCCTGAATATTCCCGGTATCGCATTTTGACCCGTCTGAAACAATCAGATCGTCCGCGGAAATGTCCACACCAAAAGCCTGATAGGCATTTTCGGCAATTGCCTTGCGCAGAAATTCATACCCCTGTTCGGGACCATATCCTTTGAAGGTGGAAGGACTCCCCATTTCTTCCACCCCTTCGTGAAACGCCTTCAGAATGGCCGGCGTCAGCGGCCGGGTCACATCGCCAATCCCCATGCGGATAATTTTCTTCCCCGGGTTTGCCTCGGCAAACTTGCTGACCCGGCGCCCGATCTCAGGGAAAAGGTAACCCGCCTTTAATTTCAGATAGTTCTCATTGATCAATGCCATATCGTTTGTGTTTAAGATTTTGAATCATCAAGGAATGACAAAGTTAAAAAATTGCTTTGCTTTGACAGACCTCGCCCGAAATTAAATGACCATCCTTAACAATCCGGAAAACTCCGCCTCCGGAAGGTGGATATCCCGGTAATTCCGCTTATTTTTGCAGCAATTGCGGGACCCTATGAAATTGAATCATTTGCAACAGGAATGCTACAACCGGGCGGCCATGCTATGCAGCAAATCGGAAAAAAGCTCCGGCAGTGTGGGTAAAAAACTGCAGGAGTGGGGACTTTCTCCGGAGGATGCGGAACCGGTTTTGAAAAAGCTGACCGACAATCAGTTTATTGATGACAGGCGCTTCGCCCGGAGCTATGCCCGCGATAAATTTCGCCTGAACAAGTGGGGAAAGATCAAGATCAGCTACCAGTTGCGGGCGGAAAAAATACCAGGACCGCTCATTGACCAGGCCATTCAGGAGATTGAGGATGGCGCTTACCTGGAAACGCTGACCAAGCTTCTTTTTGACAAAAACAAGACCCTTAAAGCGGCTAATCCGTATGAACGGCGTGGCAAGCTTCTGCGTTTTGCACAGGGCCATGGCTTTGAACCGGAGCTGATCCACCCGGTGATCGACCAAATCGAAGAAGAATCCACAAAAAGCCGGGAGCGATAAGCTCTGTTTTTCCTCATCTGCTTCTGTAGAAACACAGCAACTGCGTATCGTGAAGCATTTCCGTCTGCCGGGGTTGGCAGTCAAGATGCGGGGCGCGCACCCCTTTCCCAAACCAGCATTTTCCAACATAGACATAAGCCTCATCCCAGGCATTCCGGTCGATGAAGGACTGCAGCAGTTGCTGTCCCCCTTCCACCACGACCGACTGGAGACCGGCGTTGTACAGATACTGCCGGATTTGATCAATGACATCGTCCTGAAAATCCAGCCTGACAAATTCCAGGTTGGGGCGTGACGGAACCGGTTGCGCTGTAAAAATCACCGTGGGCGCTTTCCCGTCTTTCACCTGGAGACCCTCCGGCAGCCGGTTTTGCCGGTCAAGCACCAGTCTGACGGGCTGCCGCCCGGACCATTCCCGCACCGTCAACGACGGG
>CAZANK010000028.1:1524-12255 GCA_964486235.1 uncultured Prolixibacteraceae bacterium
GACCAGGATGGCAGCCTCCTCTGTCCGCTGACGATGAACAACCCGGCGCGACAGCTCATTGCTGATCCACGTCGGCTTGCCGGACATTTCCGGGTAAGAACGGTCCACATCCAGGAAGCCATCCAGCGTCTGCGCCCACTTCAGAATGACGTAGGGCCTCTTTTGCTGATGAAAGGTGAAGAACCTCCTGTTCAGCTCCATGCATTCCTTTTCCAGGATGCCGGTTTCAACCCGGACCCCTGCTCCGCGCATCCTTTCTATGCCCCGCCCGGCAACCGCTGCAAACGGGTCGGCCGAACCGACCACCACGCGCGGGATTTGACAGGAAACGATCAGGTCGGAGCAAGGCGGCGTCTTCCCAAAATGCGCACAGGGTTCCAGACTCACGTACAAGGTTGACGACCTGAGCAACTCCCTTGTCTTCACCGCCTTGATCGCGTTCACCTCGGCATGTGGCCCCCCGAACTCCCGGTGATAGCCCTCGCCAATGATCGTGCCTTCATGAACGATCACCGCCCCAACCATGGGGTTCGGAGCAACTTCACCCATCCCCAGCCGGGCAAGTTCAAGACAACGGTACATGTATTTTTCGGCGTTCTTCAACTGGAAAAAGTTAACTTTGCCAAAATTACAAATTTAATGCAGGCAGCCATCGCATCCATCCGCGAAGAATTAAAAGATCATTACCCGTCGGCCGAGATCGAAGGACTGATCCGTTTCCTGTTTACGGTCTGGAAGCAGTACACGGTTACGGACCTCCTGACCAAAAGAGAGGAACGGCTTTCGGCCGGCGACCGTCATTTTCTGTCCGGCGTCATTAAACGGCTGAAAGAACAGGAGCCGATCCAGTACATCCTGGGTGAGGCGGAATTCTTTGGCCTCCCCTTTTTTGTCACACCCGACGTCCTGATCCCGCGACCGGAAACGGAAGAACTGGTCGACTGGGTCCTGAAATCGAACGCGAATCCCGCCCCGGTGATCATCGACATGGGCACCGGCAGCGGCTGCATCGGCATCAGCCTGAAAAAAAACCTTCCGGGCGCCTCCGTAACCGGATGCGACCTTTCGGAAAACGCCCTGCGGGTAGCCCGCAGGAACGCGAAACGTCATCAAACCGACATTGATTTCATCCGGCAGGACCTGTTCAACCCGCGGCTCCCGCATTCCTTTCCGCGGGCCGACACCCTTGTCAGCAATCCGCCATACGTCACCGAAAAAGAAAAAAAACAGATGGAGAAAAATGTCATCCACTTTGAACCCCATTCCGCACTTTTTGTCCCTGACCATGACCCGTTAAAATTCTACCGCGCCCTGATTTCCTTTGGGAAACGCTGCCTGAAAGACGGCGGCAGACAGTTTTGGGAAATCAACGAAGCATATAGCCGGGAGTGCTTTTCACTGCTGAAAGATCATGGTTTCAACAACATTGAGTTGCGCCGCGACATTCACGGAAAAGAACGGATGATTTCGGGACAATACCGGGGCTGAGCATCTCCCAGACACATCCTGATAAATGAGCAAAACAGGCATTTCAATGAGCAAAACAATCTTTTCGGATATCAAAACAGGTTTTTTTGCAGTTTTTGATGAAATTTTTACAAATAATCCTGCAACTTATCGGTCTAACCTTTATTATTGTAGCCGGATTCTGATCGTTAATTCTGTATCCTTCAAAATACATCGGTTTGAAAACATTGTTCCGTTATACCGTCTTCATGCTCAACCTGGCAGCTTTGGCGACCTTGCTGATTGCTTACGCGTCGGTCTACATCAGTCCTGCAACAATCTGGTGGCTGGCGTTTTTTGGGCTGGCCTATCCTTTTATTCTGCTGGCGAATATCCTGTTTGTCATCTACTGGATGTTTACCCGGTGGAAGGTTGCCCTGGTATCGCTGATCGCCATTTTGGCGGGTTACGGGCATATCCGGAATTACTTCCAGATCAATGAGAAAACAGGCGGCGTGGAAGGAATCGTCGTGTGCAGTTACAATGTCAAGCATTTCAGTGACGTGACAGAAGGGATCAGTCAGAAAGAAAATACCGGGAGAATCGAAGCGTATCTGCGGAACAGAAATGCCGATATTATTTGTTTGCAGGAACTGAGTTCACCCTTCATGAAAAAATTCAATCCTTTCGCACCAGCCGCCCTGGAGTCGGGCTACCGGATGAATTCCACCAAGCCGGATGAAGAAACGGGGCCGGCGATCTTTTCGAGACATCCGATCATTCACACCGGGAAGATTCTGTTTGAAAACAAAGAAAACATGATCGTCTTTGCCGACATCAAAATAAAACGCGATACCGTGCGCGTTTTCAGTTGTCATCTGCAAAGCTATCAATTTTCGGCCGGCGAGATCAGTTCGCTGGAAGTCCTGTCGGACGATCATACGGAATACAGCCTGAACGGAATGCGGGCACTTGGCTATAAAATGAAGAATGCGTTTATCAAGCGTCCGGCCCATTCGGAAAAACTAAAGGAAAACATTCGTCAATCTCCTTATCCGGTCATTGTATGCGGCGACTTCAATGATCCGCCTGTGTCGTACACGTACCGGACCGTCCGGGGAAATCTGAAGGACGCTTTTGTAGAATCGGGAACAGGAACCGGTAACACCTACCGGGGAAAATTGCCGTCATTCCGGATCGACTACATCCTTTACAGTCCGCGGTTCACCGCGTCTGATTTCACGGTCGGCAAGGCAGACTATTCCGACCACTACCCGTTAAGCTGTAAACTGACCGGGTTTTCTGAATAGTGTTCCTGCTTTCCCCACACGACGACCTTCGCCGGCGATGCCTTTCGTGCCGGCAACGGGAGGGCCGCCTGCTGTTGGTTTTTGAAAAAAGCGAAGGAGGCATCACCGGGGTGATGCCTCCTTCGCTGATAATTTCGCTTACAAGATGGAATTCACCTTAGCCGACAACGTGGCTTTTGGTGCAGCGCCCACATGTTTGTCAACGACCTGCCCTCCTTTAAAAAAGAGAAGGGTCGGGATATTCCTGATGCCGAATTTCATGGCAGTCTCCGGATTACTGTCCACATCCAGTTTGGTCACCACTAATTTTCCTTCGTAATCGCGGGAAAGTTCTTCAACAATAGGCCCGACAATCCGGCACGGACCACACCACTCGGCCCAAAAATCGACCAACACCGGCTTCTTGGACTGAAGAACAAGCTCCTCAAAATTGGTATCATTTACTTCTATTGCCATAATATATTTACTTTTGGTTGAATCGAAACGATCGTGCAAATCTAGTTAATTTTAAATGACAGGTTCTCACGTTGGCTGAAAAAACGTTCGATGTCCTTATTCATTTCAATTCTGGTATTCCTTGAAAACAGATGAACACCCGTTTTTGTTTCAGTATCCCACAGGTTGAATTTTAACATGGTGGTCCCCTTATTCTTTTTACTGACGGCTTCGATTTCCCGGATCAGATCGGGAGTCACGCTTTGGACGGCCAGATGAACAGTCACGCTCCGGATGTAGCTCTTCCGGACTTCATCCAGCATTTCTATATGCCGGACCTTGAATTCCAACTGTCCCGGACGATAACTGTCCTGAACCTGCCCTCTGACCAGGAGAAACAGGTTTGGCTTGCAATATTTGGAAAAATCAACATAATCTTTGCCAAAAAAGTAGATGGTATAGGAATCATTATAATCGGTCAGGACCATGTTGCAATAAGGTTTCCCCGTTTTTCCAACTGCTTCGCGCGCTTCGGTGACCATCCCGGCAAACGTGATTTCCTTTCCCTTAAGCGCTTCCATATTGGCATTCAGGTCCTTCAAGGTATATTCCCTGCTGGCGAAGTTCTCGATTTCAAGCTTATAGTCATCAAGGGGATGCGACGACAGGTAAATGCCGATCAGTGCTTTCTCCTTTTCAAGCAGCACCACCTTAGGCCATTCGGGGACGTTGGGCACTTCGGGGGTTTTTATGACCTGTGCGCCGACGACGTCGCCGAACAAGGACTGCTGGGTCGTATTCAGATGTGCCTGAATCTGATGCCCGTATTTAATCAGCTTCTCAATAAAGCTCACGTCGTTTTGGTCGTTCCCGGCAAAGAACTGGCTGCGCCTGATGTTTCCCAGGCTGTCGAAGGCGCCGCCCATAGCCAGGGCTTCGATGTTTTTTTTGTTCACCGACTGCAGATTTACCCTCGCCACAAAATCAAATACGTCGGCAAAAAGTCCGCTTTCCCGGGCCTTGATGATATCCACCACCGCCCCCGCCCCGACTCCCTTCACGGCAGCCATCCCAAAACGCACATCACCCTTCCGGTTTACGGTGAATTTCAGGAAGCTTTCGTTTACATCCGGCCCCAGTACATTGATATGCATTCGTTTCGACTCTTCCATCAGCTTGGTGATTTCCGAGATATTATTCAGGTTCCGGCTCATGTTGGCTGCCATAAATTCGGCGGGGAAATGGGCCTTCAGGTATCCGGTTTGGTAGGCGATATACGCGTAACAGACGGAATGGGATTTGTTAAAGGCATAGCTGGCAAAGGCTTCCCAGTCTTTCCAGATTTTGTCGATCAGCGTATCCGGATCCTTCTTAACCTCATGGCATCCTTCGATGAACAACGGGTTAGCCTTGCATCCCTCCGAAAACTTCAGTTTCAGCTTATCCATGATGGCCTTGATTTTCTTCCCCATGGCCTTGCGCAGCGTGTCGGAATCACCCCGTGTAAAATTCGCCAGATGGCGTGAAAGAAGCATCACCTGCTCCTGGAATACTGTGATCCCGTAAGTGTCGCTGAGGTATTTTTCCATCATGGGGTGATCATACTCCACCTTCTTTCGTCCATGTTTACGGTCGATGTAATCAGGGATATACTCCATGGGGCCCGGCCGGTAAAGCGCATTCATGGCCACCAGGTCGCCAAACCGGTTGGGTTTCAGGTTCCGAAGGTGCTTCTTCATCCCGGGCGACTCAAACTGAAAGACGGCAGTGGTGTCGCCGCAACTGAACAGTTCAAACGTCCTCGCGTCGTCCATGGGAAGTTTGTCAATATCAATGGCAATCCCCTTGGATCGTTTGACATTATCGAGCGTCTCCCGGATAATGGAAAGCGTTTTCAGTCCGAGGAAGTCCATTTTGAGCAGTCCGATCGCCTCCACAAAATGCCCGTCATACTGGGTGGTATAAAGCTCCTCATCCTTGGTTGGCATGATCGGGATATGATCGGTGAGCGGATCGCGGCTGATCAGTACCCCGCAGGCGTGGACGCCCGACTGGCGGACAGACCCCTCCAGGGTTTCGGCAAATTTCAGGGTCTGCGCAATCAGCGGATTATCCGATTTCCGTTCCTTCAGCAGTTCCGGACTCTCCTGGTACGCCTTTACGAAACTCATTTTAGGCGCTTCCGGCACCAGCTTGGCCAGCCTGTCCGCTTCGGGCAAAGGAAGCTTCAGTACCCGGGCCACATCCCGTATGGCCAGCTTGGTAGCCATTGTCCCAAAAGTGCAGATATGCGCCACTTTATCCTGTCCGTATTTCCTGGTCACCCAGTCAAGCACCAACTGTCGCCCGTCATCATCAAAGTCAATATCGACGTCGGGCATCGAAATACGGTCGGGATTGAGGAACCGTTCAAACAACAGGTCAAACTGGATGGGATCGATATTGGTGATCCCCACGCAGTACGACACCACCGATCCGGCGGCCGATCCGCGGCCGGGACCAACCAGCACGCCCATTTCCCTGGCCGCGTTGATAAAGTCCTGCACGATGAGGAAGTACCCCGGAAATCCCATGGTCTTAATCACATCCAGCTCAAAGCCGAGCCGTTCGCGGACATCTCCGGGAAGCGGGTTGCCATAGCGCACATAAGCGCCTGCATAGGCCAGGTGTTCCAGATAATCAGCTTCAAACTTGATCCGGATCACTTTATGGTATCCCCCCAGCCGTTCAAACGAGCCTTCCCCAAACTCATCCAGCATCTCTTGCTCACCGAATTTCCGGATGTAGTCGGCTTCTGTGCCAAAGTCTTCGGGAATGGGAAACTGGGGCATGATCGGATCGGAGTTCAGTTCGTACTCCCCGACCTTATCGACCACCTCCTGCGTATGAACCAGGGCCTCGGGAACATCGGCAAACAGCTCGTTCATCTCGGCCGTGGTCTTGAACCATTCCTGTTTGGTATAGCGCATCCTGTTCGGGTCGTCCAGGTCCTTCCCGGTATTCAGGCAAATCAGCAGATCATGGGCGTCGGCATCCTCCGCATTGGTGAAGTGGACGTCGTTCGTAGCAATGACCCGGACAGCATACTTTGCTGCCAGTTCCAGAAGAACCTGATTGACGCGCACCTGGCGATGATAGACCTCCTCGTCCATGCCCGGCACGTCCGACTTATGCCTCATCAGCTCCAGATAGTAATCATCCCCAAAAACATCTTTATACCAGCGGATGGCTTCCTCCGCCGCTTCCATGTCCGACTTCATGATCAATTGCGGAATTTCGCCCCCGAGACAGGCTGACGACACGATCAGTCCCTCGCGGTATTGTTGAAGCAGTTGCTTGTCGATCCGGGGTTTATAATAAAAACCATCGGTATTGGCGATGGATACCAGACGGATCAGGTTCCTGTAGCCCGTTTCGTTTTTGGCAAGCAGGATCAGATGATCGCCGGAACGGTCGATCTTGTCATTTTTATCGTGAATACGCCGTGTGGCGACATAAATTTCACAACCCAGGATGGGCTTGATCCCCTCCCGCTTGCAGGTATCCCAAAACTCCTTGATCCCAAACATGGTCCCGTGGTCGGTCAGGGCTAATGCGGCCATCCCGTCTCCCCGGGCTTTGCCCACCAGGTTCTTTATGCCGGCCGCACCATCCAGGATAGAATATTGTGAATGGACATGTAAATGCGTAAAAGCAATCATTTTCAATCGGATTTAATCAATCTTCAACTCATCTGCCGGCTGGTCCGGCGGATGGTAAAGGTACTGTTTTCATCCCTGCTTTAAAACCGATGTTGATAAATTCATAAACCGTCACCACGAACGGGGTCCGTTTTCAAGAATCGGGATCTTCAACACCTGCTCCACGTACATGAAATAATCGCTTCATTTGTTCTCCTTTTAGTTGTTTTGCATCTTTTACGGAAGAAAAGCAAGTTTGTTCATGCAAATAATCCTGCAGATTCTTATTTTTAGATTTTGAATTTGATGCTATGTTTAGTTTTTTCCCGGAGCTTGGATTGCATGTGCAAGGCGTGATTAACTTTGTTTATCTGCTGACCGTCATTTTTATCGCTACCCTGATCATCCTCGAAAACCGCAGTCCGATAAAAACCATAAGCTGGATTTTGGTTTTAATCCTCTTGCCGTTTGCGGGCATCATCATCTATTTGTTCTTTGGTCAGGAATACCGGAAAAAGAAGATGTTTTCGCGTAAGGGGTTGCATAACCTGGAACGGCTGCGGAAGCTGACTCAAAGCCAACTGGATCAATTGCCCAAAAACCACACGGGTTTTCACGAGGCCATTTATCAGAAAAGGCGGCTGATGAGCCTGTTGCTGGCCAATTCAAACGCCATCCTTTCGGATGACAACGAAATCAGGGTTCTGAAAAACGGAGAGCAGGCGTTCCCGGCGATGTTTAAGGCCATGGAAAAGGCCAGGCATCATATTCACCTCGAGTTTTATATTGTCGAGGACGACATTATCGGCAACCAGTTGCGCGAGTTGCTCATCCGGAAATCCAGGGCAGGCGTTGAGGTCCGCTTTATTTACGACGATGTGGGAAGCTGGAAACTTTCAAAAAAATACATTCGTTCGCTGCGCGACGCCGGCGTGAAAATTGACTGCTTCATCAAGGTCCGTTTTCCCTTGCTGACGTCGAAGGTCAACTACCGCAATCACCGCAAGATCATCGTGGTGGACGGTTCAACGGCATTCGTGGGCGGATTGAATATCGCCGACCGTTATCTGAATGGAACCGACGTGCTGGGATCCTGGCGGGATACCCATCTGCTGTTAAAGGGAGGCGCCGCGACCGGACTGCAGGTGGTTTTCATGGCCGACTGGTATTTTGTGTCCAAAGAAATTTTACACGGCGATCACTATTTTCATCCGATTGAGCCCGGGCACGGCAAAGTTGTCCAGGTTGTCGCCAGCGGGCCGGATTCAGACTGGGAATCGCTCAGTCAGGCTTTTTTCTGGGCAATTGCTTCGGCCCGTGACAAGGTGTACATTGCCACCCCCTACCTGATCCCCAACACTGAAATCGGGAGTGCCATGAAGGCGGCCGCGCTCGGAGGGATTGACATCCGGATTCTTCTTCCCGGCAAGTCGGATGCCATTATCCCCAAGTGGGGCACCCATTCCTACATCGCTGAACTGCTGGAAGCCGGCGTCAGAATCTATTTTTACCAGGCAGGGTTCATGCACAGCAAGCTGATGGTCGTGGACGGGATGTTATCGACGGTTGGGACCGCCAATCTTGATTTCAGGAGCCTGGAAACCAATTTTGAAGTCAACGCCGTGGTATACAATGATAAGACGGCAAAAGAGCTCGAAAAAAATTTCCTGAACGATTTGAAACAAAGCCGGGAGATTATTTTGCGTGAATGGGAACAACGGCCCCTCCTGTCCAAAGCCAAGGAATCGTTCGCCCGACTGTTGAGCCCGTTGCTTTGAAGGGGATTGATGTCCGCACGTATCGCGCGCGGTCCGGGAAGGGCATCGCCGGCATCTTATTTTTTTGGAAAAAAAGGAACGGTGAGGTACGATTTGTCAATTAATTCCTTACAATTGTATTCCAAAAGCCGGAGAACGCTCGCCTGACCGAATTAGGTTCTGTCGGTTTTTTTTAATGTTAATTTCTGATTAGGACATCGAAGATGCAATCAACACTGATCCTTTTGGATTCGTTAGTGCAGTGGAAACCATACTACGAAACAGAAACCATCACCACAGCAGCAGACTATCTGCAGAATGAAGATCTGAGCAGTCAACCCCTGCTGGTCATCAATCTTTGCAACGACCTCCATTATCACACAGAAGGCTATTATTGTTCCCTGCTGGCGCAGGCCCGGGGGCATAAAGCCATTCCGGATGTGGATGTGCTGAACCGCATCCGGAACGGCACGCTTACCCGGATGGACCATTCCCTGCAAAAGATCTGTCATAAATGGACACAAAGCAGGGAGCCTGATCAGAATGATCTCTTTGAAGCCGATGTCTTCTTTGGGACGACCAGCGAACCGGAGTTGAACAAGGTGGCGCGCTTTATCTTTGACCAGTTACCCTGCCCCATGCTCCGTGTTACATTTGGCAACAGGCAAAAGAACCAGATTGAATCGATCCGGCTGCTGAGCCTGAACGAGCTGACCGACAAGCAGCAGGATGAGTTTGCCGTCGCGCTGGACAATTTCAACAAGAAGATCTGGCGTCAGCCAAGGCAACACAAGACTTCGCGTTATGACCTGGCCATTCTTTATGATCCTGCGGAGCAGTTGCCGCCAAGCAACAAGGGAGCCTTGAACAAGTTCATCAGCCAAGCCAAAAAGGTGAACATCAACGCCGAGCTGATCACGGAAGAAGACACCACGCGGCTGCTCGAATTCGACGGCCTGTTTATCCGGCAAACCACGGCCCTGAATCATGTCACCTACCAGTTGTCTCAAAAGGCATGGCAGGCCGATATGGTTGTCATCGACGACCCCTTGTCGATCATCCGGTGTACGAACAAAGTCTATCTCAAAGAGCTTCTGGACCGCGAAAAGATTCCGACACCGAAATCAAAGCTGATCTTTAAAAACAACAGGGCCTCGTTCGATGAAGTTGCCCGGGCGCTGGGTACGCCTCTCATTCTGAAAGTGCCCGATGGTTCTTTTTCAATCGGCATGCACAAGGTCGATAACGAGGAACAGTATGAAAAGGCCCTGGAATCGCTGGCCGAAAGGACGTCGGTATTTCTGGCTCAGGAGTTCCTGCCGACCGAATTTGACTGGCGGATCGGCGTCATTAACGGAGAACCGCTTTACGCCTGTAAATATTACATGGCCCGGGGCCACTGGCAAATTTATAATCACGCGGATCCGGGCAAGCCCAGATCAGGCACCTACGAATCCGTGCCCATCAGTAAGGTCCCGCGGCATGTCATCAGACATGCCGTGAAAGCAGCGTCTTTGATCGGCAAAGGACTTTATGGCGTCGACGTCAAGGAAATTGACGGGAAAAGATCGGTGGTCATCGAGGTCAATGACAACCCGTCGATTGATCAGGGCGTGGAAGACGGCATTCTGGGAGACGGACTGTACCGGCTGATCATGCGTGAATTTGCCAACCGGATGGAGCAAAAAGGAAGAAAAGCCTGAAAAATTCTCCAAAGCCGTGGCACAAGTAACCAACAGGATGTTTCATGATGACTATGATGAGCGAACAGGTAACAATAAGAAAAGCAACCGTTTCGGACCTTGACAACATTGTTCACCTGGAGCAGCTCTGCTTCAGGGAAGACCGGTTTTCGCGGCGACAGTTCAGGTATCTCATCGTCAAATCCAGGGCCGACTTTTTGGTCGTCGGGGAAGCGGGACGGATCACGGCTTACCTGGTGCTCCTCAAACGGCGCAACTGGAAGGGGATGCGAATTTATTCCATCGCGGTATCTCCTTCGCACCGGGGAAAAGGACTGGCCAGGCTGTTGTTGGACGAAGCCGAAGAAAGAGCCCGGCGAAACGGCAACCTGTTTCTCTTCCTCGAAGTCAGCGGGAACAA
>CAZANK010000028.1:12355-14875 GCA_964486235.1 uncultured Prolixibacteraceae bacterium
ACCTCGACGATTTCGCCAGGCACGCCGCTGTCGGTGACGATGGAAATCCCGAAGACCTTCATGTTCATGTGGCGCGCCACGATCACCTCCGGCACCGTCGACATGCCTACCAGGTCACCGCCCATGATCCGGAACATCCGGTATTCGGCAGGCGTTTCAAACGTGGGCCCCTGCAGGCCAACGTAAACGCCCTCCTTCAGGTTAATCTGATTCCGGATGGCGATCAGCTTGGCCTTCTGCCTCAGTTCGACGCTGTAAACCTGGCTCATATCCGGAAACCGCGGTCCCAGTTCATCCAGGTTCTTCCCACGCAGCGGGTGCTCGGGAAAAAGGTTGACATGGTCTGTGATCATCACCAGATCGCCGATACGATAATCGGGGTTCAATCCCCCCGACGCGTTCGACACGAACAGGTGATTCACCCCAAGCTGCTTCATCACCCGCACCGGGAACGTGACCTGTTGCATCGGGTAGCCTTCATAATAATGAAAACGCCCCTGCAGTGCCAGCACCTTCTTCCCTCCCAGTTCGCCGATTATCAGGTAATTGGAATGACCATCCACTGTTGAAACCGGAAAATCAGGGATTTCCGCGTAGGGAATTTTCTGCACGATCCTGATCTCCTTGACCAATCCGCCCAGGCCTGACCCCAGGATGATCCCCACCTCAGGTCGTTCGTTTATTTTTTTCTGTATGTAACCTGCGGTTGCTTCTATTGTCTTTAACATAGCCAACTATTTTTTTATCAAAACTCTTTCCTTCACTCTGCAGGAACTTCACGCTTATGGGAATGTAATAAAGGCGCGAGCCGACCTCATCGGGAATGGACACGTCATCACGAAGACGCATGGCGTCTTTCTCGGTGGTCAGGATAAACGGGTCCATGTCCTTCACCTGTTCGTATTTCTGCACGATCTGCCTGACATCTTTCGGGGAAAAGCGATGATGGTCTCCAAAGACCAGTTCATCCAGCACATTTGTTTTTGACGAAAGATGATCCCTGAACGGACCCGGGCCGGCAATCCCGGAAAGCAGCAGGGAAGCGACCTGCGTTTCATGCATGTCCGGAATGGGAACGGCCACATCGGGAAAAACGGCCACCGGATCGCCGTAGTCCATGGTGGTAAAATAGAGCGACTGGTACGGACGCAAATTCACTTCTTTCATAATGATCCGTCGCTTGATGGGCGTGATCTGATCGGAACACTTGGTATAAATAATCACGTTGGCCCGGCGTTGCTGGTATTTTCTTTCCCGGAGACGTCCCAGGGGCAACAGGTGATCCGAATCGATCGGCCGGTTATAATCGATCAGGAGAATATTGATCCCGGCCTTCACCCGCCGGTGCTGGAAGGCATCGTCGAGCAACACGGCATCGGGCTGAACATCGGCCTGAAGCAATTTCTTTATCCCGTGCACCCTGTCTTCGTCGACCGCGACTGTGATCTCCGGAAATTTCCGCTTGATCTGCAACGGTTCATCACCGACCTCACTCACGGACGAATGGGTTTCGACGAGCTTAAAGCCCTTCGTTTTCCGTTTGTAACCCCGGCTAAGGGTAACGACTTCCACATGCTTCTTCAGCAAGGTGATCAGGTATTCGGTGTGCGGTGTTTTTCCGGTTCCGCCGGCGGTAATATTTCCGACGGAGATCACCGGGATATCAAAATCGGTCGATTTCAAGATGTTGTAATCGTACAGGAAATTGCGTACATACACCACGAGGCCGTACAACAGGGAAAGCGGATATAAAAAGATCATTTTTAGCATGTGAAATTTATTCAATATGAACATGATAAGGCATCCTTGCCAGGATTCCCCGGGTTTGTGACAACCGCTTTAACCCCTGGTAAACCGGGTAGTGTTCCCCCAGTTCACTTTTCAGGATCCGCGCCCGCGCGTTGCCGGCGAATTCCTTCACCCACTCCTCGAACGGATCCTTTATTTTTGGCAACTGTACGACCCGGTAGCGTTCCAGTCCCGCTTTTTCGGCAGCCAGTTTCACCGCGTCGCTCACGCCGCCATAGCCATCGATCAGGCCGATTTCCATGGCATTTTCGGCTGCCCACACACGTCCCCGGGCAACCTCGTCGACCCCTGCTTTACTCATTCCGCGTCCTTCTGCCACCCGCTCCACAAAAACATCGTAGCCCTGTTCGATATACTGTTGCAGCAGCTTTTGCTCAAAGCCGGTCATCCTGCGGGTTAATGACAAGGCGTCGGCATGTTCGTTGGTGTTCACCACATCCTGGGTCACGCCCAGTTTATCATGAAGCAGTTCACCGGCGTTGGGTATCAGTCCAAAGATCCCGATCGATCCGGTCAGGGTGGTCCTGTCGGCGAGGATCGTATCGGCGGGAGCGGCGATGTAATAACCACCCGAAGCGGCGACATCACCCATGGAAGCGATCACGGGCTTCGTCCCGGCCGCCAGCATCACTTCGCGCCAGATGATTTCTGCCCCGTAAGCATCCCCGCCAGGCGGGTTGATCCGCAGAACGATGGCTTTTACCGTGGAAT
>CAZANK010000029.1:0-4699 GCA_964486235.1 uncultured Prolixibacteraceae bacterium
TTAAACTCTTCCGTGCGGTGGGTCGCGGACGATTTGACTGTCGTGTTCTCAGCCCACGTAGTGGTCTTATACAGACTGCCGGCCGAATAGTAAACATTGGTCCTCAGTACCAGCAATCCGGTACTGTTGTCGATAACAAATATGATCACATCACCGGCTGCATTGGTCCCGTAATCATATTTCAGCGTATGACCACTGCCTGTCCTCCAGCTGTATCCCGGCGCTGACTGCTCCATTACCCGGTTCAGGGGCGAGTTGTCGAACATCTTTTCGCCATAGGTATAAGACAGGTCGGAAGGATCGTAATAACTTGACCAGTTGGATGTAGCAACAGGATTGGTATGCCAGGCCATATTCTGTGTTGAAGCAAATGACAGATATTCTTTGGCTTGTCTGCCATATGTATCGTAAACAACAGGAGTAATGATATCCTTGGTACCATTCCCTGATGCCAGGTAATCATTTACCTGTGCTAAACGGCCAAGTCCGTCATAGTATTCCATGTGAGTACGCTTTTGCGTATAAGGTAACGCGTCTACTGCCGTTTCTGTCGTCTGTCCTAAGACCAATACAGTTTCTTTCTTTATGTAATTCTGAGTTGAGGTCTGTGCAATGAGACTACCAAAACCTAAAATACAGGCTAATAACTGTATTATTAACTTATCTATGTTTTTCATTGTATACTGATGTTACTGTTTGTAGTGATATTTGTAACGATTAACAATATGAGTATCATCATTCTTTTGCAGCTTCAAACGTCCGAACGTGTCATACTCGTAATTAATTACAATACCATTCAAATCTGTTTGAGAAGTCATCCCCAATAACGGCTTATAGGAAAAAGTTTGAACCTGCGCCCCGGGAACTAAGCTTCGTAAACTGTTATTCAGTGTTTTACTGTTAAAGGTTACAACTTTCCCATCCTGGCTACTGATTTGAGAATATGTCGCATTCACCGCTTTCGCCATCGGATAATTTCCCGTCGAGTCCCACAAATATGACGTAACCATCCCGTTTCTTTCAGTACTCTGCCGAAGATTGCCCTTGCTGTTATAAGCATCAAAACTAATGTCAGGTGTACTGTTATAATGGTTGTCTTTTGTGGTTCCGTTAAAATAGGTAAATGACGAGAAGGGACTGTTCGTTTCAAGCGTATAAATCTTGTCCTGCACATAATGACCTAAGACGGATTTGTATGTGGTAAGCTGGCTGCCGGCAAATTGGTTATTTCGTAAAGTAATTTGTTCAATGGGATAATTGTACATGTGTCTGTTGGCCATCTCAGAGTAAACCCCTGCATTAACATCTGAAGGATAACGGGTTTTTGATGTAATACTTTCTCCATCGCTTGTGGTTTTGACTATCCGGGTTTGCAGCGCATGGGTAGGATTATCGTAATAATACCGGATGGTATCCGTCAGCATTAACGCTCCGCTGCTGTCATAATTTTTTTCAATTTTGGCAGAAAGATACCGCCATTTTGAAATGATCCAATAAAGAGAAACATTAAAATGGGAATCAATGCCTCCATAATTTATAGGGATGTTGGGAGGATAATCAAAAGCCGTACATTGAATAGCAGGATAGTAATTGGTTATGCTATTCGCCTCGTCCTCTTTATATTGGTATTGAATTTCTTTAACAGGAATAAAAGTTCCTCCTTCTTTTATATAATATGTCTCTTTTGTCTTGGTGCCACTTTTCCAACCAGTATTACAGACGGGTGGAGGTAACACGACATCGTCACCATAGATTGGACTGTGCTCGTATGTGTCACTTTCAACCTGAAAATAATGTTCTTCTTTCCCATTATTACTGACCAGGCTCTCCCCATCGTAAATTGTGACCTTCTGGTATCCAATATCATAATTTCCACTCAAACCTAATGGAAAAAAAGTGTCCGACTTTAACCAGTAAACAGAAAAGGAAGAAACTCCATAGTAAGTACAAGGACAATCATTCCCACTCTCATATGGAATAAAACATGAATTTCCTTTACTTACATGTTTTATATCAAAATATTCAATATTAGATAACGTCCAATGAGCAAGTCCTCCGGAATATTCATAGGTATTCACATGCGCAAGCTGTCCGGCCTCCGTATAACTTCGTTGTTGCTTAAGCCTTACTCCACCATGCTCGGCGCTTGGAAAATTCTGGGCACAATGAGCTTCATATTCAAACTCTGTATAACCTCCGGTTGGAAATATGATCTTTGAAAGCATACCTTTTCGGGCATACAGATAATTTGCTTCTCGGTTGGCTATTGTCCTTGTACTGTCAAGATCGGGAAAATACGATTGCTTTATATATGCAGGGATCTGGTCCGGCAAAAGACTGAAATTCGCTGCCCCATTGAAATATCCCCAATGATCTTGTGAGTAACTTAATCGAATGGGTAACTGATTTAAATTGTTATATTCAAAGGCATACTTTTCAACCCCCTTCCCATTTATATCTTTTATCACAACAGAGTCCAGAAACATTCTGTAGCGCACATCATCTCCTGACTCCCGTTCAAATGCAACACTATTGTTGAAATTCATGGTACTTGGAAACTGGTGATATAAACAAACTGACCGTATCGTTTCGTCATTTTCATTGTGAACAGTAAATCCTGTCATCCGAGGCTCCATAAAGTCAGGTCTGTCATCTGAGTAGTGAAAAACAATTTCTCCGTATCCCGGAGCGTCAATGGAGTTTAAATAAGTATAATAGCCATTTATTTTAGAAAGATTTAATACCGGCGAGCTTAGTACAGGCATATATGAAGTGCGACAGCCATCTTCTGAACCGTTGAGCGTAACGTGGCATTCATTATCGGAGATGCTTGTTCTGTAGATGAGACTTCCGGTAAAAACGTGATAATTAAAATTTATCACATCTCCGGCAGGATGAACAATTTTTGACAAGCGGTACGCTGACACTGTAAGAAAACCAAAACCATCTGCATCAAAGGTTGATAATTCTCCTTTTCTGAATAAATACTGTATTCCTTTTTCGTCAGTAATTCTAATTGAATCTCTGTAAATGGTACCAACTTCCAAATTCTGATAAGGCACTAATACGATATTTCCGCAACAAGGTGATTCATTGTAAAACTGCCCTGTATATCCACAGAAATTGAATGAGAAAATATCAGGCTCCGAATCCGTTCCATAAAATCGCCATCCTCTGAAATAAGATAGTTCCGCTTCATATTCCTCATATGTAATTGGGTCAGTTGGGTCAAGATTCACGGGATAAGGGGTGAACTGAATGACATCGTCAGGCATTCCACGAATTTCCCGGATAATGACTCCTTCGGCAGGCATCGTCCAGTCAAATCCGTATCTTGATGACACCTTATTTACTTTGAGTCCATTGGAACTGTAATTCAAGGAAATCGGATAAGTTAAATTTCTTGTCTTTAATTCATAAAGTGGAACACTCTCCTGAACCGTGCCGGTAAATAGTCCCACGGGCGTACGTCCAAATCTGCCCAGCTCCGCGGAAGTTGGGAAGGCTAGTATCGCTTCCTGTTCCTGACCGTAAAGGTCTTTATTATTGAAAGCCAACAAAATAAGCAAGATAAAATAATATGTAGTTTTCATAAAGAAATTCTTTTGATTAATTCTAAGTTCATTGATGCACCCTAATACATCAAGAGGTAGAAACGATTCTCTTGACGCTTTCTAAAACCGTGTGCAACAAATCATGGTGGCCTGGAAAAATGAGGGACAATTCCTATAAAGGTCGTTCTTAGTTTCATGGTTCTTGGTTTCTATATTTATCGTGTTCTGCTGGCAGATATATGCACATAAATTAAAAACGGAAAACAGACGACTCCTCAGTTCTTTACTTCGCTAAATCTTGTCGCTTGACTATCTTTACATTTGCTTCAAGGATCATCAAAAGCTTGTTGCTCGTCGAAATTTGTTTATCTCCCTCATTTTTGTGCGATGTAAGCATGACTCCCCAACCAATCTGAAAAATGAGTGAAGAGGTGAATTTTCCCAAGACACATAATCAGACTCTTATGTTTTATCCGTCGAGAGATAAAAAAGTGACGCACTACCAACATGCTGCATAACATCAAAAAGTTATTAACAAACTATTGACTTTTCGTTCGCCATAACAGGGGTTCACTCCATCAAGAAAAAGGTACCCCTCATCAAATATTTTTAATTGTTATGTATATTAAACATATTCAATTGTTGATAACTTTTTATTACCTACACTAAAATTGGAAAATCTGATAAGCATAATAAATCCGTTGCTCATTATTGGACAAAGACAAAAACTGACACAATATATTTCTAATCAACTATTAATAAGTTTGTTCATATTTTCGTAATAAGTTTTGCCTGGTTTCCTTTTATCGTTGAAAATATTGTCATATTTTAGTATTTAACAAACAGGAATACAAAAATTATCTTTTTTGAACTAAACCATAACATCAAACCCCAAATGAGATATTTTACCACAGTCATTATCCTTTCGGTTTTGTTTAAGCTTTGCGCGGCTCAAAAACCGGAAAACAAACAGGTTCAACTTCTCGACTCGCTCTCAGTTTCCATGCCGGCCCTCAACCAGCCGGTCGATATTTCTGTCAGCGACATCTCCATCAAAGAACTGGTCCGGATACTGGGGAACTCAACCGGGTTGAATGTGTCTGTCGATCCGGGCGTTGACCGTCCGGTCAGCTCAAATTTTGCCG
>CAZANK010000029.1:4799-9150 GCA_964486235.1 uncultured Prolixibacteraceae bacterium
TTGAATGTGTCTGTCGATCCGGGCGTTGACCGTCCGGTCAGCTCAAATTTTGCCGGAGTTACAGCCAAAGACGTCATCCACTTCCTGTCCGCCAACTATAACCTGAAGCCGGAGGTATACGGACATATTCTTTATCTGAAACCAGTCGTTGACGACGGCAGGAAACTGCTCATCGATTTTAATCCTGCCGATTCTCTCCTCTCCTATACGGTTGTTAACATTCCTTCAAAAGATTTTTTTGAGGAGCTGACCCGGAAAACCAACATTAATTTTATACTCAACCCGGGAATTGCCCAGGCTCCCGTCAATAGCTTCGGACAGGAGATCACCTTTACAAATGCCCTGCTCCAAATCTCGGCAGCCAATAACCTGTCCATACAAAAAAATGACGCCGGGCTCTTTATTGTCAGTCCTCCTCTCAAAGCAGACGCCCCGGTGGTTCCTCCAATGAAGGTCAAACCGTTGTCCATGATCGTGACGAACGGCCTGGTATCCGTCAGCGCAGCCGATTTTCCGATCTTCGATCTGTTAAAAAACCTGGAATCCCAAAGCAATTATTCCTGCTGTTTTTTAAATCCTGTACCCGATAAAATCTCTTTGAACCTGAAAAACTATGATCTGAAGAATTTTCTGAACTCTGTCTTCACAGGCACCGGACATACTTACCGGATCGAAAATGACTGCATTTTTATCGGAAGCAGGAAATTACCGGAAATAAAAAGCTGTGAAATTTTTAAACTAAACAACCGCAGGGTGGACTCGCTTAGCTTTGTTTTGCCAAAAGAGTATACCAAAGACCTCTCTGTCAAAGAATTCTTCGAACAAAACAGTTTTATTGCCTGGGGAGATGCAGACCGGATCTGTCAATTCAAAAAGATCATCAAAGAGATCGATGTCCCCGTTCCTGTCATTTTAATCGACGTCATCATTGTTGACTCATCTAAAAGACTTGGCCTGGAAACAGGCCTGGAAGCCGGCCTGGGGGAAGAACCTGCGCAAACAAAGGGAACGGTCAATGAAGGGTTGGATATGACCATGGGGGCAGGTTCGGTCAACAACCTGATGGATCGCGCCGGCTTGTCGAACCTTGGGAAGGTGAGTCCAAATTTCTATCTGAAACTGAAAGCCATGGAAACGAACGATATCATCGATATCCGCAGCACGCCCCAGCTCTCTACGCTGAACGGGCATTCTGCTTCACTATCCATCGGCCAAACGGAATATTACCAGGAAGAAACCCAAAATATCTGGGGTACACAAGATCCCCAACTGGTCACTCAAAAAATGTATAAACCTGTCGAGGCAAAACTACAGATCATTATCAGGCCCTTTGTTACAGGCAACGGACAGGTCTCTATGGATATCAGCGTTATCCAATCTGAATTTACCACCCGCATCAGTGAGTTTGCTCCTCCCGGACTGGTTTCAAGGGAGTTCAAATCAAAGATCAGTGTTAAAAATCAGGATATGGTCCTCCTTGGCGGACTGGAGGAAAACAACACCAACAAAAGCAGTAAAGGTTGGCCCCTTCTTTCGCGTGTCCCTGTTTTAAAATGGATCTTTTCATCAAAAAATGATACGCACGAAAAAAGCCAACTGAATATCTTTATTAAGCCCACGGTATTTTATTAGACTGAACCTGTTGGAAAACAGTTGGCACAAAAATTAACCGGTCATCTCATACGATCCTAATGAACGTCTTGCTGAAACTGGCACCATTGATCAGGTACAAGGAAATCCGCGTAATGATATACACGCTTACCAGCGGGAGGCCCGAATTTTCACTGTATAAGGCAATACGGGAAAAAGACCATCTGAATGTGGAATGTCTGATCGAAAACTCCAGCCAACCTGAACTCCTTACAAATAAGCAATACCATTTATCAGCAGAAATACCGGTCATCCTGTCTTTACAGGGTGAAGGTCTCGTTCAGCGGATCTATACCGGCAAACCGGCCGATCTGAACAAATATATCCCGAATATTGACCTCAGGGATTACCTTTTCCAATACGATGAACCTGATCACGAACGAACATTTGTCGCCCTTTTGAGAAAAGACAAGGTACTTTCAATTCTTGGAGAATTAAGCAGCCAAAACATTTTCATCGGAAAAATTTTCCTGGGATTTGCCGGGGTCATTGAGTTCATCCCCTCTCTTGGGTTAAATACCCAAAAATTATACGCCGGCAGTCACTTTCTTGAATGGGAACATGAACGGATTGTTTCCATCGGAAAATCCGATCATGTCAACAATTCCGGCACGGCAGACGATCAACTCAGGCGGGAAGGCAGCAAAGCTGTCGCAACGGGGATTGCCGTCAGCTTCTTTGTTCATTCATTGGAGAAAGGAGCAGAAAGGTCTCCGATCGAAACCAATCATCTCAAAGAATTAATTGCAGCAAAGCTTAGTGCCCTGATCCTCAAATGCCTTTTCCCTGTCCTGCTGGGAATTCTCGTGATTAATTTTTTTGTTTTCAATGAATTGAACGGGAAACTACAGTCTGTCGACCTGACCAGAAAGGATAAGGAAAAGATCGCGTTGCAAATTGACCGGCTAAAAAAAGAAATTGATACGGAAAAGGAACTGGCGGTGAAGCTCCACATGACCGGACCACATGTATTCGCTTATTATTTTGACCGGCTGGCCGCGTTAAATGTATCCGGGATCCGGTTTGAAGAGCTGACCGTCGATCCGGTCCATCCGAAGATCAGGGCCGATGAGATGATCGGCTTTAGCCAGGGATCGGTTGTCATTAAAGGGACTGCGGACGGATCAGAGAGTTTCAGCAAGTTGCTGGTTCAGTTGAATACGGTAGGTTGGATAAAGAAAATATCCAGGCAAACCTATACTTATAACCAGGAAACCGGCAAGGCACAGTTTGAAGTCGTAATCGATTACAAGCGAGTGGATCCGCAATGAATAATTCATCGTTCTGAGCGCAGAAATAAAATAAATGGTTCAACAGGAACGAAAATATGAAACGAGCATGAAAGCCGCGGCTTCCGCCCGGGTTAACGTTTATATGCGAGTTCCATACGTCGATGTCCTTTAGAAAAGTAATAAAGTTTAGTACGCAAATTATGCACAGTTAACTTGAAATGAAAAACACATGAAACTTAACTCCCGGCAAAAAAAGCTGATATGGCTTCTTTCAGGGTTCCTGCTCATCTTGTTCCTGAGTTGGTCCATGTCCGTAAAAAAGACCTGGAACAGTTATAACGAGTTAAAGGAGATCACAGCCAGCCTGGATAATATGGACATCTCAGAGCTGATGGTCAGAGACCTGGAACAACAACTGGCACAAACAAAACTGATCCAAAGCGGCGGAACAGATTCCGTTTCGTCAAAACTGATCTTTAAAAAGATCACCGACGTCATCGACCGGACAGGAAAGATCAGGGTCATCCAGTTTCCGGAGGTTCACCGGTATCCAGTAAATAACTATCAATTGGAAACCATGAAAATCGAACTGGAAGGGGATTTCCCGGATTTGCTCAGACTGATCTACCATCTTGAAAAGGAGCATTCCATCGGTGAAATGGCATCAGCGGGCTTTAAACTGGTCAAAGATCTTAAACTGAACAGAGAATACCTGCGATTAACTGTCTTTATACAAAACCTGCAAAAACAACCAAACTTATGAACAGAACTTCTCCTTACAATCCGCGAATCCCGGCAGCACATCCGCTCCGCCAGGTACAGCGATATTTTTCAGGGATGTCCAACAGGACTTCAATGCAGCTCTTTTTAATTTGTTCCCTGCTTCTCGTTGCGTTATCCGGGTGTGATGACCTGCTTGAGAAAGACATCAGCGATTCAGCGATTGATTTAATTACCCCAGCACCAGGGTGGAAGACAGAAAACTGTCAGGTCAATTTTTCCTGGTCCGCGCTTGAAGGTGCCTCCGAATACTATTTTGAACTTTCTTCCCCTTCTTTTGGCAACATGCAGGAGCGGATCTGTGATTCTTTACTGACTGAAACAAAACTATCGCTTATCCTGTCAGAAGGATCCTATGAATGGCGGGTCAGGGGACAAAACTTTGGTTATACGTCCATCTACCGTCAGGCGAATTTTGAAATTGTTCCCGCATTCGACATGACACAGCAGACAGTAACGCTCACTGAACCTGGCCATTCACAGGTTTTAGGCCAGTCCTTTGTCAGTTTTAAATGGGGGCAGGTGGAAGGTGCCCATTATTATCAGGTTAAAATAAAGAAAAACAACTGGGGCGGGGACAGCATCGCCTCCGGACAAGTTACCAAAACCAGCTTCAGCACCGATCTGGACGACGGGAAATATATCTGGGGGGTAGCCGCGGTCGACACCGTTCACAAAAAACGCACGGA
>CAZANK010000029.1:9250-11211 GCA_964486235.1 uncultured Prolixibacteraceae bacterium
GATGAAGGGCGGTATTTCTGGCGGGTCAAAGCAACTGATAAAAACAACAATACCGGTTCATTTTCGACGGTTTCATCGTTCGTGGTTAAGTTGATCCCCGATATCAGCCAGAGTACTGTTCTGTTAAGATCCCCCAATACTTCCGCACCGCTCACCGTCAACATGGTGACATTTTGGTGGGAGGAGGTGCCGGGCGCTGAGAAATACCTGCTGCAGGTTGTTTCACCGGGCTTTGATCAGACAGGCAATTTACTGGTAAATGAATGGGCCGAAGAAACAACAAGGGCTCTTGAACTTCCGGCAGGGACCTATCAATGGCGCGTGAAGGCGGCCAACTCGCAATACTCGACCAACTATTCGACCGGTAATTTCTCGATCTATAAAAGCGATATTGCCTCACAACTGGTTGAACTGATCTCGCCACCGGACGGGTCCCTGCTCAATTACCCGCAAGTTGATTTTCAATGGATGAAGATCGGCACCTGTGGATACCAATTTATACTGAAGAAGGGCGAATGGGGATCAGGTACTGAAATTCAACGAAAAAAACTGAATGGCACAGCGGTTGGATTTATGCTGACAGACGGTGATTACAACTGGGGGGTGAAAGCGATCGACCCTGTTGACCAGACTGAAACAGAGTTTGCATTCCGGTCTTTTACTATTGATAAAACACCGCCTGCAGTCCCGGTACCCATATCGCCCGTAAATAACTCAGAGGTCATGAAAGGGGAAATTACCTTTCAATGGCAAAGCGCTGACCCCGGACAGGAAGGCATATCTTATGTTTTGAAACTTTACAGGCAAAACGGGACCCAAAACATATTGGTCACCGAGCAAACGGGAACATCGGCAGATTATACGTATCATTTTACAGAAAGCGGTATCTATTTCTGGCAAGTCCGGGCCTTCGACAAAGCAAATAACACCAGTGGGTTCAGCGCACTTCATAAACTTGCCGTATCGGACAACAATCACTCACTGGAAAATAAGATGGTCACGCTCAAAGCACCCTATAATGGCTATGAAAGTTCAAAACCGGAGATCACATTCTGGTGGGATACGGTCGAAGATGCGGAACTATATCTCTTTCAACTGGTAAAACCAAATTTTTCGACGATCGAAGAACTGATCAGGGAGGTTAATCTCGCAACCAACCAAATCACCCTTCAATTAGAGCCGGGAACTTACCAGTGGCGCGTAAAGGCAAAGAATTCCACCTCGGAGACGCCTTTTTCCGGTATATTCCCGGTTACTGTTAAAGAAGCGGACTAAGCCCTTTTCACCCCTTTTAAAACCTGATCCGAATGAAGAATAAAAAGATAACGACATGGTTTTTGGCTTTTGCTGTACTCCTGGTCTGGGGCATTATTATCTATAAAATTGTCATGCGCAGCTCAGAAAAGGTGCCCATGCCCCAGGTCAAACCGGCAAAAGAAGGTAAGCGGGCCGTAAAAGAATTCGATTACCAACTTTTGACGGACTATCCCGATCCGTTCTTTCCCGGGAGAAAATACCAGACCGAGAATAAAAGATCAAATTCCAACCCACGAAAAGAAGCTTCAGTGATCTGGCCAAACATGAAATACTTTGGTTGTATTTCAAACGCTGAACAAATACGCGCGATGGTCTCATTGGACGGAAAATCGGTGATCTTGAAACCACAGGGCGTATTGAAAGGCCAGTTTGTCTTAAAACAAATCACGAATGATTCCATCCTAATCGCTTCGAAAAATGAAAAAAAATGGTACAGGAAATAGGCCCGCGACATTGAAAATGACGCTTCTGCTGACGCTCAGCCTGACCGGACACTTGGCTGAGGCCGGACAGACAAGAAAAATTGTCTCCACCATCTATGATGACGGCGTGTATACATGCGATATCCACATTTTGTACGATCAGGTGAATTTCAGGCCCAACAAGGGTGTATACTATTACTGGTACAGAAACGGCCATATCCA
>CAZANK010000029.1:11311-14847 GCA_964486235.1 uncultured Prolixibacteraceae bacterium
GCCGCCAACAGAGTCATCTCCAAAGAAAAGTGCAGGGATGGTATACTCGTGCCGGCACGCAGGTTTTCGCTGTCAGGAGTGCTGAAAAACGTATTCAAAAAAGGAACGCATGACGGCAAAACCCTCCCTGATGAACCATGCTCCCGCAAGCGGCAGTCCAGTGAGCGCAGAAAACAAGCCTGCCTGAAGGATGCCGGGCAAGAGCCGCCGGCAAGAAGCACAAGCGGGGGCCTTTCCAACGATGAAAAGACTCCTGTCTGTGCAGGTACGCATGAAGAAGGTTCTTACCTGCGTCGACCATAAACAGACATGAAACGACAGTGCTGCAAATATTTTCTGATAAAGCTGAACGCCGGGGCCCTTCAGTTCACCATCGCATTTTCCCTGCTGGTGCTGATGGCTGTTTTGTCCTTTCTGCTGTTTCACCAGCTCAGGGGCAAAGAGCTCATTGATGTTCAGATGAATCAAAATCTATCGAATGATATCCGTTCTGCCACCCTGATACTGGAGGAATCCCCTGCCCTTTTCGGCCGGGACCCTTCTGAATTTTATCTCCGCGCTGAGGTTTTCTCCGATTCGGTTCACGTCACTGTGCAGGAATGGGGATTTTATCATATTGCCACATTGACCAACCACTTTGGACCGGTAACCAAACAAAAAAGTTTCCTGTTTTCCGACGATATTCACCGAAATAAGCTTAAGCCATCGCTTTATTTCTCCGATCCCCACCGCTATCTTTCCGTCGGGGGAAAGACTTTCTTAGGCCATGAAACTTACTTACCGGCTTACGGCGTGAGGAAGGCCTATGTCAATGGTATCGGTTACTACAGGGATTCACTTATCCAGGGAACTTCGCATCAAGCAGAGAGCGAACTGCCCGTCTTGCAGGAAAAGCCCGACGGGAAGTACAGCCGGCTCTGTGAACGTATAGCCGCATTCGACAGCGTGATCAGTCTGCCGGAGATCAGGTTTGCCGATACCATTTTCAACTCCTTTCATAACAAACCGCTGGTCATTCTCTGCCCCGAAGAAGCTGTATTGAAGGATATCTGTTTAAAAGGGAATATTGTTCTGAAGGCCGTTGACCTGGATATCCGCAACACCGCCACGGTTGAAAACTGCATCATCATCGCCGAATCCGTCAGGATAGAAGACCAGTTCTGCGGAAGCGGCCAGTTTGTTGTAAGCCGGACGATATCTGCCGGGGATTCCTGCAGGTTCGATATCCCGACGGTCTTCTATGCCGAATCACAGTCCGTCGCGGGAAGCATTCACCTGGGCAGGGACTGTTTCTTTTACGGAGATATCATCCAGCGCGGGTCAGCTCCCCGTGAGTCGGAAGTCCTTGCCATTGGTGAAAACACCAGGATGGTCGGCCAGGTTTATTGCAACGGGACTGTATCGTTCCAGGCAACCCTGTTCGGCAGCCTGTTTTGCAGGGGATTTGTTCACCGGATGCCAAACGGACTGTATAACAATTATTTGCTCAACGTGTGCATTGACTTTGAGCGGCTTCCTCCGGAATACGGAGGGATCGCCTTAACCGAAGAAGAAAATGGAAAAAAATGTCTGTTCGAAGTTTATTAGCAGAAGGTTCAGAGGATCTACCGTGCTTGAGGTCATTGTTTCGTTAACGATCTGCCTGATCATCTTTTCGATATCCACCCGGTTTATTTTGAAGATGCAGACCGGCGGCAACATCCGGACGAAACAACGCGCAGAACTGCTTCTGGGCAGGGTGATGACCAGTTACGCCGACTCAGCCGGTTTTTTATACCGCGACGGGAACCTGGTGCCCGAGGCCGATACCTTACCAGACGAAACCTACCCGGAATTAAGACGGGTAACGCTGACCGTCAGGCTTACAGGGGGCAGGACGATCCGTCAGACAAGCTTTTACATCCGGAATGAAAAACAGGAAACACCATGAGAACGCAATTAAACGCCTTTACCATCCTGGAAATGGTTGTGACGATCCTGCTCACCCTGATCCTGTTCAGCCTGTTGTACCTGTCCTATCACCTGATACAGCGTCAGCTTGACCAGGCAAGCCGGGATCTTTCGGATATCCTGCGAACAAAATTATGCCTGGATGTCCGGATGGAAGAAGCCGGCGAGGTTACTGCAAACGGGACGCTTATCCGTTTTGCCAGTCCATTGAAAAACCGCGGTCTTTTATTTGAAAAGGGTTATATTCTGTTGGAAAACGAAACGGTTCGGGATACGGTTTACAAAGGCAGTTATACCTGCAATTTTCATATCGATCCCGAACTGGACCTGGTCGACCGGATCGATGTCGAATTCGTGACCGCCCAGGACACGGTCAGCATCACTTCGGCGAAAAGGTACCTGCCGGGGATTCAGCTAAAAAGAAAGGAGGTCGATTTTGAGTATTAATCTGAAAGACATCAAACAAAGGCGGGCTAAAAAACCTGCTGCACCCGGTTCAACCGGTTCATTCTTTCATACGGAGATCCGGTTTGGCAGGGAAGAGCTGGCGCTTTCCCGGAAAGAAGAGTTTTATTCGGAGGCTTCCATCCTTTTGGGATCAGGGCTGGACATCAAAGCCTGTCTTTCGGTGATCATCAGCGAACAGACTAAAAAGAAGCAGAAGGATCTGTTTGAAACCATCAGCGACAAGATCGTAAACGGGAAAAACCTTTCCGATTCCCTGCTGGAGACAAAGAAAATTTCCATCTTTGAATATTACACCCTGAAGATCGGGGAGGAAACCGGAAGGCTGGCTGAAGTGTTAAAACAGCTCGCCGGTCACTACAACAAAAAGATCAAACAAAGGCGGCAGATCATCAATACCTTCTCCTATCCCGCACTGGTCATGTTGACAGCCGTACTGGTCATTATTTTTATGATGACTTTTATTGTGCCTTTGTTTGAAGAACTGTTTAACCGGTTCCAGGGACAACTGCCCGCCCTGACACGCTGGGTGCTGCGATGCTCAAAGTTTGTCAGCGCCAACGGTTATTTCATTTTATTTTTCATTGCCGCACTTATTTTGACGCTTTTTCTGGTCAGAAGGCACCCGGCATTCCGTAAAATAACCGCAATGATCATTTTGAAGATCCCGGTACTGAATTCGATCATGATCAGGATTTATTTATCGAAGTTCTGCCAGACCATGGCCCTGCTCAACTCGGCCAGGATACCCATCCTGACCGCTATTGAGCTCAGCCGGAAGATCATTGGCTTTTATCCTTTTGAAAGAGCGCTTGAAGATATCCGGGAGCGGATCGTAAATGGCGATCTTTTATATGAAGCCCTTCGGCGGCATCCGGTATTTGATGCCAAAATCGTATCCCTCACCAAGGTGGGCGAAGAAGTGAACCAGTTAAACGTGATCTATCAAAAGCTGAACGAACAGTATCACGACGAAGTTCAGCACAAAATGACCGTCCTGGACTCCATTCTCGAGCCCGTTCTCATCATCTTCATCGGACTGTTTGTCGCCATCGTCTTAATCTCGATGTACCTGCCCATGTTCAAAATGAGCAATACGATGTTCTGAAAGAAATGCTTTC
>CAZANK010000030.1:0-14774 GCA_964486235.1 uncultured Prolixibacteraceae bacterium
ATTTATTTTGAAGGAAGTTTTAACAGTGAAGTTTGTCCTGTTATACCCGGAACCAATCATTACTTCTTTTTCATCATTGTTCGTTAAGCTAATATTATATTTTGCAGTTTTGGATCCGCCGGAGAGCGCCAGGTTATGGTACATACTGGTACCTGTCCGCCCAAATACTACATCCTGCCAGTTAGTCCCTTCCATTTGTTTATATAAACCTATATCCCGTACATCGCCAAAAGCCCTCTCAAATGAGGATAATGATGACCAACCTGTTATATATTGCAGTTGCCATAATACATATTCATAAGGGTCGAGTACACCCAACATCTTATCTTCAACCAGGTTTTTTATCCCGAAATATGTATTGTAGCTTACTTTCCCTTTTCCGACAGAACCACCTTTAGTAGTAATTATTACAACCCCATTGGCCCCGCGTGCACCATAAATAGCAGTAGAAGATGCATCTTTCAGGATGTCAATTGACTCAATATCCGTAGGGGCAACATCATCAATATTATCAACCGGGAATCCATCTACTATATAAAGGGGTGAGTTGTCCTGAGTAATGGAACCTCCACCACGAACACGTATTTTAATTTCAGCGTCGGGGGAACCTTCTGTCTTTGTTACCTGGACACCAGCCATACGCCCAACTATAGCCTGGGCTGCTGAGGTTACCGGTATATCCTTTAATGCACTTCCGCTTACTGAAGTTACTGCGCCAGTAAGATCCTTTTTACGGACAGTTCCATATCCAACAGCTACTACTTCTTCAATACCAATGGATTCTTCTTCCATGGAAACGTTCAACGTGGTTTTACCTGCCACTGCAATTTCCTGGCTTTTCATCCCCACAAACGAAAATACCAGCGTAGCATCGCCGGGGACATTCTTCAGCGAATAATTTCCCTGAGCATCGGTAATGCTTCCATGGGTCGTGCCTTTTATCACTACCGTTACCCCGGGCAAAGGGGTGCCGGAGGAGTCGGTAATACGGCCCTTTACACTAATCTGTCCTTGTTCTGTAAAAAGGATTGAAGGCATGGTGTCTTTTTCATAGAGGAATACCTGCCTGTCGTTGATCCTGTAAGCCACATTGGTTCCTTTAAACAACTGGTCAAGAACATCTTCAATGTTTTTCTCTTTTACATCGATTGATTTTTTGTCCAACGCGTTAATAACCCCCGCATCGTAAATAAACAGGTAGCGACTGCCATTTTCGATGGACATTAAAATGTCGCTAACAGAAGAGTTTTGCATTTGCAAATCAATCTTCGTTTGTTGCGACCAGGACTTCGCTGATACCGTCAGAGTCCCCACAAGCATTAGTAATGAAAAGAGTCTCATAATCAAAAACAGTACTTTTAGCTTTTTCCAATAAACGGAAAAAGCATAATTCATAACTTTTTTCATAAATTTGTTTGTTTTTAAATTAGTAATTGTGCCATTAGGCATGATTCAAAAACCGGTTGATGCTTCCAACATCAGCCGGTTGTTTTTTCATTTATATAATATATAGTTGTGTTCTCCTTTCTTTCTGTATTCCATTTTCGCCATTGCCGCAACACCCGCAATAATACTCTCCGTATCATCCGTTAAATCCAGTTTGCCGTTAATTTTTAATTGCCGGACATCGCCTCTCAGGTCAACCTGAATGTTGTAATACAGGGCGATCTTTTTCAATAACAGCCCGATGTTCTCATTATCAAATTCAAGATAACCGCTTGCCCAAGATGTATAGTTCTTTATATTGCCGATGGATTCAAGCCTGATTTCATCGTGATTTCCTGTAAGGCTTGCCATCTGGTTTGGAAGTAGTTCAACCGATGCAGGAAAAAGACCCTTGTTCAGTTTTAGTTGCACCTTTCCTTCAACCAGAACCGTATTATAAAGATTTCCGTTTCCGTAGGCTTGCACGTTAAAAGTTGTTCCCAGCACCTGCACTTCAAACTTGCCAGTTTGAACACAGAATGGCTTATCGTCACTTTTCTTTACTTTGAAAAGGCCTTCCCCTTCGAGATAAACTTCCCGCTTGTTCTCTGAGAACTGAGATGGATAAACCAACCTTGAACCCGAGTTCAAATTGATCTGTGTTCCATCAGCTAAAAGCACAGTGCCCCTGCACCCATAAGGTACAACCAGTTGATTGAAACCTTCGGAGGACTGGTTGACCCGGACGCTGTCATTGATCAGTATTGTTTTTCCCTGATTTATTGATTTAACGGTCGGGTTGCTTCCTTTAAGAAAAATAGTTTTACCATCAGGCAGGATTAACTTAAATTGTTCATATTCCACGGGACTGGATTCCGCCAGTCCGACGACGCGGGGAGCCTGGTTGACCCAGTACAGTACTTCGCCACCAAGCGAAAAGCACAAAATGAGCACTGCTGCATAACGAAGGATGGCAAAGTTTTTTTTCCTGCGATGATTATTTTGTACCTGCCTCCAAAGCCTGTATTTTAAGTCGAGCGGCTGCGATTGCCTTTCTTGTTGCAGGCCAAGTATTATTTTGGAAGCTAAGTGGATGTTTTGTTCGTGCCCTTCCGGGTTTTCAATGAACCCGCTCAGATTGATGTTGCCTTTCTCAGACACCAGTTGTTTGAAATCGTCGTTCAGTACTAAATCGACAACCTCAAAACTTTCGTATTTTCTTTTTGTTGAATCCATTTGCCAGCGTATTATACCCACAAGAGGGAGCCCGGCAAATTTTCTCTACATGAAAAATTAATCTTTTTTGATTTTTTTTAGTCCGATATGTACCCAAAGCAACAAATTCGGGTTATCGCCAAGTGTTTTTTCAATATCTTCCTTGATAAATTTTATTGACCTGTAAACGGATTGGTAACACGAATCAACTGAAATGGACAACATTTCAGCAATTTCACTGTAATCCAAATCCTGGTTAAACCTCAAAGAAATGATTTCCTGTTGTTTTGGCCCCAGCTTGGCGATGCTCTTTCTTACAAGCATAATCACCCGGTCACGTTCTTCGCGGTCCATCTGATCTTCTATCTTGTTGTAGCACAGCAGTTCAGGACTTTCAGTTAGTTCGGATGAAAGGTGAAGCTTTTTCTGCTTTTTCAGTTGATCAAAAAGCTCACGTCTAAATGCCTGCAGCAGGTAATAGCGAAGATTTGAAACAGGGTTTAACTTTTTCTGTCGTTTTAACAGATACCCAAAAACATTTTGGATACTATCTTCAATAAGGCTCCGGTCGCCGGTGTATTTTAAAGCAAAATCGTACAGAAAATCAAAATGCTCGTAATAGATCAGGGAAAGCGCTTCAGGACTGCCATCGAGCCTGAAATTCTCCCACATTTTATTAAGGTCATCTTCCGATAATAAATTCACTTTTGGTAGTTTTGGTCATTAGTTTATTCCATTTTCCCGATCCAAAATTAAGAAAATATCTAACCGGGGAGATACTCATACCAAATTCCTTTGATTTGATATGAGTTCCTGCTTCATCAATTCATCTAAAAAACTTTATTGAATTAAAATGATTCCGCATTATCTTTCATCAGCTTCGCCATATCCTTACTAATCTTTGAATCAACGATCCGGGCGTAAATCTGTGTCGTTTTTAACGAAGTATGCCCCAGCATTTTTGAAACCGTTTCAATTGGCACTCCATTAGCCAAAGTGACCGAAGTGGCAAAGGTGTGGCGGGCAACGTGCATGGAGAGATTCTTCTTAATCCCGCAGATATCCGCCAACTCTTTCAGGTATTCGTTCATCTTCTGATTGGAGTGTACAGGAAGCAGTCTGCCTCTGTTTTGGCACACCGGGTGGTTTGCATATTTCTGAAGTATTGCTTTGGCCTGTGGTAATAATGGAACCCGGCACCGAATATCTGTTTTGGTGCGGTCGATGATAATCCATTTACCTCCGTCATTGCCTTGATGAATGTGATTCGCAGTTAATTTATTAAGCTCTGCATATCCCAGCCCCGTGTAACAGGCAAAAACAAACACATCACGAATAATCTCCATCCGGAGTGTGTTGATTTCCTTGTTTCTAATTTGCTCCAATTCATGAATTCTCAGGTAATCCCGGTGTGTCTCGTTGCGGGTAACTTTGAAAGAACTGTATGGATTATTCGAAATCTGGTTCATGGCAATGGCCGTATTTAAAACCTTCTTTAAATGTTTGTGGTAGGTCAGGGCCGTGTTGGGTTTTAGCCAGTGTTCGGCTTTCAGGTAGAGGTCAAATGAATTCAGAAGGCTGTAATCGACCATTGATAGGGGAAGGTCATTTCTGCCAAACCTGGCTTTGAAGAATTCAGCCAATCGGTCCCTCGTGGTTCTGTAATGCTTTAAAGTTCCCTCTGAATAATCATTCCCGATCCGAGCCTCTATACCTTTAATAATACCGTCCAGAATTTCCAGCACTCCCTTCTCATCACTTACGCCAAGCAATCTGTTTTTCACTTTTAAAGCAGAGAATGGTTCTCCTTTCGATTCCAATTGGTTGTAGATGTCCTGCACACGCGTACAGATTTTGTCCAGCCGGTTATTCAGGATTTTGGCTTCTTCCGTTCTTCCGTTTACCTGTTGCTTTTCATCATTCCAGGATTCTAGGACGACAAAAATTCCGGTAGATAATTCGAAACGCTGGCTGTTCATCGTGCACCGGACATAGACCGGGCATTTTCCGTCGACACGGGATTTTGATCTCTTTAAAGAGAAGTTTACAGTTACTCTCATTGCTCAACTCACTTTTTAGTTAAAAAATGGTCTCGCTTCCATGCTTAAAATTAGCCTTCCGGGGTCATAATTCCAAGCAGTAAAACGAAACAAATTCATTCAAAATGAATTGATCATCAGAAAATTACATCGATTGCCGAGACCTATTGACGGTTTTCTCCGGATAGGTCTCGATATAGTCCCGTTTATTTTGCGATTTGGTGCATATTTTGACACCTTGCCGGAAATAAAAAAGCGCTTAAACCTTTGATTTAAGCGCTTTTAGTGTCAATTGATATCTTTTGGTGTGACCCAGCTGGGGCTCGAACCCAGGACCCCATCCTTAAAAGGGATGTGCTCTACCTGCTGAGCTACTGAGTCATCCTTCTTCTTCAACAACCTTTTCTGTAAAGGCGGGGCAAAGGTAAAAACTCTGCACTGAAATGCAAACGATACCTGTCAAAATTTAAGAAAAATAAGGCGGCGTTTCCGACAATCACTGATGAACAGCATGTACCCGTTAACCCAAAAAAAGTTACTTTTGTCTGTGGTTTCCGTAAAGGCTTTTATCCGGCGGTGGTTCCCAAACGGAATGCCGCTTTCACCGGAAAGGAGAATCCGGGCGGAGCATACAAAAGAAAAATATGAAGGAAGAAGTAGTCGTTATTACCGGAGCATCTTCGGGCATTGGCAGGGCCCTCGCCTGTGAATTCGCAGCCCGGGGATACAAACTGGCCGTTGCGGCCAGACGCATTGATTTACTCGAAAAAATCAGGGAAGACCTGGCTCCTGCGCAAATACTGGTCCAACGAACCGACGTGAGCAGGGAAGATGAATGCAGGCAATTGATCATGGCGGCGGCGGAACGGTTCGGGAGGATCGATATCCTTGTCAACAACGCGGGAATTTCCATGCGTGCCCTATTCGAGGATGTCGATCTTGATGTTCTCCGGAAGCTGATGGATGTGAATTTTTGGGGCACCGTTTATTGTACCAGGTATGCCCTGCCCTGGCTGCTTCAAACGAAAGGGTCGGTGGTCGGGATTATTTCCATTGCCGGGTACATCGGCCTGCCCGGAAGGACCGGCTATGCGGCTTCAAAATTCGCGATCCGCGGATTCCTGGATACGCTCCGGATTGAAAACATGAAAAAGGGGCTGCATGTTCTGGTCGCCGCTCCCGGCTTTACCGCTTCCGAAGTGCGGAAGACGGCCCTGACGGCTTCCGGCGCGCCGCAGGGAGAAACCCCCCGCAACGAGGCAAAAATGATGAGCGCCGAACAATGTGCCCGCCGCATCGTTCATGCCGTCCAAAAACGGAAGCGGCAACTCATATTAACCTTCGCGGAAGGAAAACTCTCTGTCTTTTTGTCCAAATTCTTCCCCGGACTGATCGACAGACTGGCTTTCAATCACATGGCAAAAGAACCCGACTCACCATTTAAATAAACAGCGATGCTGGTAAGTGAAACAAAAGTCCGCGTGTATTACGAAGATACAGATAAAATGGGGGTTGTATATTATGGCAATTATCCCCGCTATTACGAAATAGGACGGACGGAAATGATCCGCCAGTTAGGATTTTCATACAAGGAAGTCGAGGATTCCGGAATTTTGCTTCCTGCACGGAGTCTAAGGATCAATTACATCAAACCGGCTTATTATGATGATCTTCTGACGATCAAAACCATCGTCGATCAAATTCCAGCTATTAAATTCCCGATCAAGACTGAAATATACAACCAGAGGAATGAACTGCTCAATGAAGGAGAAGTGACCCTGGTTTTTTATAACGGAAAAACCAACAGGCCCTGCAAGGCGCCGGAAATGTTTGTCCGACTTCTCCAAAAATATTTCTAGAAAGCCCCCGTTTTGTGAAAAGAAAATAAAAAGGAGATGAGCACGAGAAGGATGATCACTGTTCCTGCGATCTTGTTAAACCACCACAAAAAACGGAAGCTAAGTTTATGTTTGAAGGTACTGACAAGGTTCGTCAACGTCAGCCACCAAATCGTGGCCCCTGTAAAAATCCCTAAAATATGAATGAACGCCTGGTAAGGCCGGTCAATCTGAAACACGATCCCGGAACCGGCAAACACGGCCAGAAAAATGAACACGACCATCGGGTTTGGAAACGTAATCAGAAATGAAGACAACAGGTCCTGATAATAGGAACATCCTTTTTGCCGATACTTCCGCGCATCGTGGACCGGGTTTTTTTTGAAGATATAGATTCCCAGCAAAAATACGATAAACGCCCCCAAAATGTGGAAGGTAAGGTGATGCAACCGGATGAAATCAATGATGTAGGTTAAACTGAACCCGGCAATCAGCGCATAAAAGACATCGGTCAGCGATGCACCAAGACCGGTTAAAAAGCCCGATGTCTTGTCTTTGTTCACTGTTCTCTGGACAATAAGTATCCCCACAGGCCCCATGGGTACGGAAACCGCCAGACCTATCAAAATCCCTTTTATGAAGAGTGACAAAAACATGTGACAAAAATAACAGAAACAGGAATAAAAATGAGTCCCCCGCAGATAAATTCTGTCCATCTTTGGCCAAACTAATCCGACTGCAAGGTATCTTTGTACTTTAAAACGGAAACGATGACACCAAAATACATCACCGATGAAGAAAATCAGTCTGTTTTTGTTTCTGCTGTGTTCAATCATGATGAATGGAATGACCCAGGACTACCGTTTAAAGCTTTGGCCGGGGGAACCCCCGAACAAGAATACACCTCCGGGTGAAGAAAAATTCTATGTGGACCGGGGAACCAGCCGCTATGAAAATATTTCGGAGGCAGAGCTTTTTGTCTATCTTCCCGGAAAAAAGAAAAACTCCGGCGCCGCGGCCGTCATCTGTCCCGGTGGCGGATACCGCGTTGAAGCCATTCAGCATGAAGGGTTCATGATGGCCCAGTATCTGAAGGAAAACGGCATCGCGGGGATCGTTTTAAAGTACCGTCTCCCATACGGTCAGCCGGAAATCCCGTTGACCGATGCCCTCCAGGCGATCCGGTACGTCCGTTCAAAGGCTGAAGAATGGGGCATTGACCCGAAACGGGTTGGGATTGCCGGTTCATCGGCCGGAGGCCACCTGGCTTCAACCGCCGGAACACACTACGATTTGGGAGACCCTGAGGCTGCCGGCCCGGTCCGGCGACTGAGCAGCCGGCCGGATTTCATGCTGCTGCTTTACCCGGTCATTAGTTTCGATGAAAAAATCGGGCACATGGGTTCGCGCCAAAACCTCATCGGCACCACAAACGACTGGAAACTGGCCTCACAGTATTCCAACGAACTGCATGTGAATGAAAAAACCCCTCCGACATTCCTGATTTTGGCTGATGATGACAAGGGTGTTGCCCCGGAAAACTCGATCTGCTTTTATCTGGCGCTTAAAAAACATGACGTCCCGGCCGAAATGCATATTTTCCTGCAGGGCGGTCATGGTTTTGGAATGAGTAAGGTGAATAAACCGGTAGAACAGTGGCCTGATTTGTTTGTTCAATGGATGCGGTCCATGAATTACATTAAATGACGACATCGCGAATCAATGATGCAAAAAAATATCGAACCCGGCAACGTTTTTGCGTTTTGTCCCCGATGTGGATCGGCGCAATTCCGGATGACCGGTTCACGGGCAAAAAAATGCCGAAATTGTTCCTTTACGTACTATTTCAACGCGTCGGCTGCCGTCGCTGCGCTTATTTTTGACGACAAAGGCCGGCTGTTGCTCACCCGGCGCGCCGTTGAACCACATCGCGGCATGCTTGACCTTCCCGGTGGCTTCACAGAGCCAAATGAGTCGGCCGAAGAAGCGGTTGCGCGGGAACTGAAAGAAGAACTCGGCGTGGAAGTGGTCAGTCAGAAGTACCTGTGCTCCTTTCCAAATGAATATCCGTTTTCAGGCCTTTCGGTATCGACTTTGGACCTCGCCTTCACGGTACAGGTAAAATCGTTGGAAAACATGGAACCCATGGATGATATCGCAGCTTTTGAGTTTTATGCCCCGGAAGAAGTACCGCTGGACGAGATCGCAGGCTCTTCGATCAGAAAAATCGTTGAGCGGGCCCTGGGCAGGGAGCAGGGACATAGCGCGTAGCGCATAGGGCATAGGAGCAGGGAGTGTGGAGGAGGTTTGAACGTAAAATGTTGGCACTTTTTGAAAGACGATGGGAGAGCTTATCCAAAGAAGGATTGATCAGTTGCGTCAGTTGATGAAAAAGAAGGGAATTGACGCGTATTACGTATCGGGAACCGATCCGCATCAAAGTGAAGATGTACCGCAGCATTGGCAGGCGCGGAGATTCATCACCGGGTTTACAGGATCGCTGGGTATGGTGGCTATCACCGCCAAAGCAGCAGCTTTGTGGACGGACTCCCGTTATTTTTTGCAGGCTCCCGGTGAACTTGAGGGATCGGGAGTTCAACTCATGAAACTGAGAGTGGAAGGAACACCTGCCCCCGACGAATGGCTGCGAAGCCAGTTGCCTCATGGCGGTATCGTCGCTACCGATACCACATGCCTGTCAATCAGCCAGTTCAGGAACTTCAAGATCGCCCTGAAAAGAAAGCGCCTGGAACTGAAGAATTCGGGCGATCTGCTTGCGCCGATCTGGATTGACCGGGAACCCATCCCTTTGTCACCCGTCTTTGAGCATGAATTGAAATATGCCGGACTGAACCGGTCGGAAAAGATCGACCTGGTCAGGCGGGAGGTCGGCAACTCGGGGGCCGATGCGACGTTGATCACTGCACTGGACGATGTGGCCTGGACGTTCAACCTCCGCGGAAATGATGTGGTTTGCAATCCGGTCTTTATCGCCTACGGGTTGCTATCGGACGTGACAGCCTGCCTGTATATCAATCCGCTCAAGCTACCGGCACCGCTCAGCAAAAAGCTGAACAAGGAAGGGATCCTGGTCAAACCCTACGAAGCTATCTTTGACGATCTCCCCCACCTGAGAGGGAAAGTGCTGATCGATCCTGACCGTACCAGCCAGGCATTAGCGGAAGCTTTACCCCACGGGGTGGGGATCATCGAACAGGTCTCCGTACCGGCAATGTTAAAGGCCGTCAAATCGGAACAGGAGCTAAGAAACATCCGCGAAACCATGCGCATCGACGGTGTTGCCATGGTGGAGTTTCTCTACTGGCTCGATCAAGCCATTGGGGGCCAAGCCATCTCCGACTGCGATATCGCACAACAGCTTGAGGTTGTCCGGTCCCACCGGGAAGGATACCAGGGTCCCGCTTTTCCTCCCATTGTCGGCTATCAGCAAACCGGAGCCGTTGTTCACCGGAGGGTAACACCGGAAAACGCGGTCCCTGTCGAGAGGAAAGGCATCCTGCTGATCGACACCGGAGGCCATTACCTGTCCGGCACAACCGACATCACCCGCACGATCGCTCTTTCTGAACCAACGCCGCAGCAAAAAGAAGACTTCACGATCGTCCTGAAAGGAATGATCAATTTAACGACAGCCCGTTTCCCCGCCGGCACCAGGGGGTGTAATCTCGATATCCTGGCCCGAAAAGCCTTATGGGATCGCGGGCTCAATTACGGACATGGTACTTCGCACGGCATCGGCTACTTCCTGAATGTTCACGAAGGCCCGATGTCGATCAGACAGGAATACAACGACCATCCCCTCAGACCGGGAATGGTTCTTTCGAACGAACCGGGCATCTACCGCGAAGGTCAGTACGGCGTACGAACCGAGAATATGATGGTGTGTGTGGGGCGGGAAAAGACAGCATACGGACAGTTCTATGGTTTTGAAACATTGACCCTCTGTCCCATCGATCGCAGGCTCATCGAAAGTAACCTGCTCTCACCCGGAGAAACCGACTGGATCAACCGCTATCATCAATGGTGTTATCATCAGTTGGCCCCGCTTTTACAGGAAGGCAAAAGATCATTTCTGAAATCGCTCACTGCGGAAACCTGACCGAATTCCAACTAACCACAAAGCCATGCCACCATTCCCCAGTCCTTACGACTTACGACCTATCGGCTGTCCTCTTCTTACAAAAAGCAAAAAGCCATTAGCGAACGGCTAACAGCTTTCTTATTTCTTATTCGAAATTGGTTATCTGATATTCGATATTCCCAATTCCTGTGTCTTGCGTCTTCGGTTCCCTACTCGCTGTTCATGGAGATCAGGAATTCCTCAATGGAATTGGTTTTCATCAGGCGGTCCTTGATAAAATCCATGGCTTCGATCGAATTCATGTCGGCCAGGTAGTTTCTCAGAATCCAGACCTTATCCATCATGGCCCTCGATAACAACAGATCTTCGCGACGCGTACTGGATGATACAATATCCACAGCCGGAAATACCCGTTTATTCGACAGTTTCCGGTCGAGCTGAAGTTCCATGTTCCCTGTTCCCTTAAATTCCTCAAAGATCACATCATCCATTTTGGAACCCGTGTCGGTCAGCGCGGTCGACAGAATGGTCAGTGACCCTCCTTCTTCAATATTCCGTGCCGCACCAAAAAACCGCTTCGGCTTGTGTAACGCGTTGGCGTCGACACCGCCCGACAGGACCTTCCCCGACGCCGGGGCAACAGTATTGTATGCCCGTGCCAGACGGGTAATGGAGTCGAGCAGGATCACCACATCATGGCCGCATTCCACCAACCGTTTCGCTTTTTCAAGCACCATGCCGGCTACGCGCACATGACGGTCGGCAGGTTCGTCAAACGTCGACGAAATCACTTCGGCATTCACACTGCGTGCCATGTCGGTTACTTCCTCCGGACGTTCGTCAATAAGCAGCACGATCATGTATACTTCAGGATGGTTCGCGGCAATCGCATTGGCGATCTCCTTCAGCAACATGGTCTTTCCTGTCTTTGGCTGGGCGACAATCAACCCACGTTGTCCCTTGCCAATCGGACAAAACAAATCAACCACCCGCGTTGACAGATTATCATGGCCGTTCCCCGTCAGGTTAAACTTCTCATTCGGGAATAAGGGTGTCAGATGGTCGAAAGGAACGCGGTCACGAATATAATCGGGGGTACGTCCGTTAATTTCAAGAACCTTGATCAACGGAAAATATTTCTCACCCTCCTTCGGAGGACGGATAGTTCCTTTTACCGTATCTCCGGTTTTCAATCCAAACAACTTGATCTGCGACTGGGACACGTAGATATCGTCCGGCGAATTTAAATAATTATAATCCGATGAACGAAGAAAACCATAACCATCGGGCATGATCTCCAGAACGCCGGAGTTGGTGATGATCCCCTCAAATTCATAGGGCTTCTCATTCTGACTGCCATTGTTGGTCTGCTTGGGCTTATTCTGATTTTCCCGCTTCTGGTGTTTACCCTTGTATTGCTCTGGTTTAAAATCCTTCTGACTCTCCCGCGGAGCATCCTGCTTCTCCTCAGAAGACTGCACCTGCTCTTTCTGCGTGATTTCCGCGTTCTCGTCTGCAACCGGTGTCTCTACGGGCGTCTGCTTCGTTTCTTTGGCAGCTTCCTCCTTTGCCTTTACCGGAGCAGGCTCTTCTTCTTTCACCGGCTGATGCAGCTTATCCCTTTGCCGGCGGGCAAAATCAAACGCCGCAGCAGCCTTGAGGACAACGGCTGTCCGACGCCTCTTCTTGGGCTGTTCCTGATCATCGGCAGCACCCTCAACCTGGGCCGCAGCAGAATCTTCTTGCTTGCTACCTGGCGCGACCTTGCTCTTGACTGTTTTTTCCCTGGCGTTTTCCATCTTCCGCTCGGAAGCCAGAATGGCCTGTGTGTCGAGGATCTTGTAGATCAGATCCTGCTTCTTATACGACTCAACTTTTTTGATTTTAAGCTCTTTTGCTATTTCCCGGAGATCAGGCAGCAACTTTCTGCTTAATTCAATAATATCATACATATCTTGAAAATTAACTTTTACATCCAAAAAATCTGGAGAAATTTTGATAAATATAGGATTCTATAATTGGATTATTTCTTTCGAATAATGGTGCAATTATAACCAATAAATAGGGATTCGCCAAAAAAAATATTTTTTTTTGATTTTTCCGGGAAGAATCAGCCAAATTTTAACATTAAAACAATGCACATCAAAAATAGTTTATTCATGCTTCCAAAACGACACTTCATCCGGAAATGATGCTCGTTCGTAAAAAATATGTCAAAGAATTCTGAAATGAGACGATTATTGATTATTTTCAACACGGTTAAACTTTATATGTCCCTGTCAGTTTTATATGGTACCAGACATTTCACAGAATTAAGGGTTATTCAATGAGGCAGCTAAAAATAACAAAGCAGGTTACGAATCGTGAAACACTGTCGTTAGACAAGTACCTTCACGATATCGGTAAAGTTGAGCTTCTTAGTGCAGAGCGGGAAGTGGAATTGGCAAAGCGAATCAAAAGAGGTGACCAGCAGGCGCTCGAAGAATTGATCAAAGCCAATCTCCGGTTTGTTGTCTCTGTTTCCAAGCAATATCAAAACCAGGGACTGAGTTTGCCCGACCTCATCAATGAAGGAAACCTTGGGCTGATAAAAGCCGCACAACGATTTGATGAAACCCGCGGGTTTAAGTTCATTTCCTATGCAGTGTGGTGGATCCGGCAGTCGATTTTGCAGGCATTGGCCGAACAGGCCAGGATTGTCAGGTTACCCCTGAATAAGATCGGGTCAATCAACAAGATCAACCGGACATTTTCAAAACTGGAGCAGGAATTTCAGCGTGAACCCACTCCGGAGGAAGTGGCCGGTATGCTCGAAACCACGTCGGAAGTGGTGGAAGATGCCATGAAAGTATCCAGCCACCATATTTCCATGGATGCTCCGTTGCGTGATGAAGATGATAACAGTTTATACGACATCATGCTCAACAACGAATCGCCAAGTCCGGACAATATGCTAATTACCAACTCTCTGAGAAAAGAGATTGAACGCACCTTGTCCACCTTGGGTGAACGGGAAGCCGATATCATTAAATATTATTTTGGATTGAACGGTTACCCGCAGCATACCCTGGAAGAAATCGGAGAGGTATTTGGCCTCACGCGCGAGCGGGTCCGGCAAATCAAGGAAAAGTCGATCAAGAAATTGAAAAATCATTACCGGAACCGGTTGTTAAAAGCGTATCTTGGTCAATAGGCCGGATACGTCATTTTTGAAGTCATTACGTCCGGAACGCCATTTCGCCGCTCAACAAACCCGAATAAATTCGACTTAACCGTCGCTTAATCGAAACGTTCCGTTATCTTTGCCTGCGAAACCAGAGTTAAATACCGATGACTGAGAAATTCATTGCACCGTCCATTCTATCGGCCGATTTTACCCGTTTGGGTGATGATATCCGGATGCTGAACAGAAGCGATGCGGACCTGATTCATTGTGACGTGATGGATGGCGTGTTTGTTCCCAACATTTCATTTGGAGTTCCGGTCATCCAGCAAGTCAGCCACATTGCCATCAAACCGCTGGATGTCCATTTGATGATCGTGAATCCGGACCCGTACATTGACGTTTTTAAACAAGCAGGGGCCACCTTTCTGACCGTTCATTATGAAGCATGCACCCATTTGCACCGGACCATTCAACAAATCAGAAAAGCGGACATGAAAGCTTCTGTTTGTCTGAATCCGCACACTCCGGTTCATTTGCTCGAAGAGATTATAACGGACCTGGACATGGTCCTGATCATGTCGGTGAACCCGGGTTTTGGAGGCCAGACGTTCATCGAAAGTTCCTATGCGAAAGTTTCGCGTCTGAAAGAATTAATCCTGGCCAGGAATGCACCGGCGCTGATTGAAGTGGACGGAGGTGTTAATTTTGAAACCGGAAAAAGGCTTTACGATGCCGGTGCCGACATTTTAGTCGCCGGAAGCTTTGTTTTTCAGTCCGGCTCTCCCGAAGAGACCATCAGCCGGTTGAAAAGGCTGTAACCCCACATTCGCCGGAACTCTGGAATCACTCCCTGGGAACACAGAAATAAAGTTACCCGGAAAGCCAACCGGAGAATTGGATCTTCCTTAAAAAGAGGAAAAGAAGCCCAATTTTTGGGAATCTCCTTTAAAAAAGTAAAAAAGCGTGGTATTCCCTGCGCTTTCGTTTAT
>CAZANK010000031.1:0-14770 GCA_964486235.1 uncultured Prolixibacteraceae bacterium
TCGATGAGATCACCGCACTGATCCATCTGGAGACCGAGGCCGGCTGCAAGACCCAGATCTTTCTCCCACAGCTTTTTCTTCCCGAAAACCTGGACCTGATCAGCCGTTTACAGTTGCCGCTGCTGGTGAAAGTCCGCTTAAAAGCCAACGCCGGCGAAGAACTGGAGGGCCAGCTTCAGACCGCGCTCATCATCCTGGCACTTCTGGACAAAAGCTCCCTTAAAAAAATCGATGTCAACACGCTGGAAGGAGGGCAGGACGCTTACGTGATGGACATCCGGATAGCCCGTTCATCCGGCTCGGTGGCCCGCTTCATCCTTTCCACGCACTTCCGCGACGACCAGTCGGTCGTTGAACTCTTTCAGGCGGGCAAACCGATCATCCCCGTGCCCGTCATGCCTTTAATCCGGTCCGGGAAACAGCTTTCAGAACAAACCGCCATCCGCGAACTGATTAAGGCGATCAAGGGTGAACCCGCGGTATTGGTTTCCTTGCATGAACTCCTGCAGGCCCGGCAGATCATGCAAAAAATCAACGAAAAGCTGAAGTATCTCGGGAGTTCTTTAACCGCGGTGAACCAGGGGTCGTAAGTCGTGACGAGGAGAACGCCAGAGATTGCTTCCCCCTTCGGGGTCGCAATGACGGAACTGCCTTTCGGACTGAAGTTTGAAATACGGGCGGTGAGCGGTCAGATCACGCCCATTTCGATGAAAAAGACAATCTGTTCGATCAGCCGGTCCTCCGTGACGGGATCATATTCTTCTTTCAGGTTATTGCCGAACAGTTTCGCGACCCCCTGCCAGAAAAACGCCGTCAGGCCCCCCTTCAGGTCTTTGATCAGCTCGTATGAGGTACGCCGCGTTTCCCGGTCAATCAGCTTAATCAGGATCCTTCCCTCCGACAACGACAGCTTTTTTAACTGGGGGCCGTATTCATCAAAGAGTTCCTTCTCTACCTGTTTCACATAATACCTTCTTTTTTTCGGGTCGTCCGTCGCCCGGTAAAACGCGTCATACTCGTCCAGCAACATAGCCGCCTTCCGGGCAAAGGGGTACACTTTTCTGACCTTCCTCGCCAGTCGCCAGTATTTTTGCACATCCCGGCGCGACGTGAATTTACGCGGGGTAACCAGCACCGGTTTAATCCGGACGTGCAGCAAGGTATCGCCCTCCGCCGTCACAATCCTCCCGGAAGACAACGTATCCTGTCCCTGTGCCGCGATGTTTCCCGAAATCAACGCCATCACTGCTGCAATAACCCATATACGTATCACGTCCTTCATATTTATTATCTTTGCAAAGATACAGAAAGCGGCGCTTGATGAATAAAAATGAACAGGAAATTCCATGCGGAAACTGAGAACCCATGAATTGAACAGGTTGGATCCGGTCCGCTACAAGCAGGCCGAAAAGGTCCCGCTGGTGGTTGTGCTCGACCACGTGCGGAGCAGCAACAACGTCGGCTCTATTTTCCGCACCTGCGACGCGTTGCTGGTCCATTCCATCCGGTTATGCGGGATCACGGCCACCCCGCCCAACAAGGATATTCACAAAACAGCGCTGAATGCCGAAAAATGGGTTGACTGGCACTATGTTGCCGACACTGTCGAAGCGGTTGCCGCATTAAAGGCCGACGGCTTCACCGTGCTGGCGGTCGAACAGACCGATCACAGCATCCTGCTTCCCGATTTCAATCCCACCGGGGATGAAAAACTGGCCCTGATCTTTGGCAATGAGGTGAAGGGGGTTCAGCAGAAAGTGATCGATGAATGCGACGGGGCAATAGAAATCCCGCAGTATGGGACCAAGCATTCATTCAATGTTGCGGTAAGCGCCGGGATTGTTTTGTGGGATATTGTGGGTAAAATAAAAAAGAGGCCCGGATGAGCCTCTTTTTTACGGAAGATATTACTTCACGATTTCTTTGAACCTTGAGTCCTGAAAATACTTGGCAAATTCCAGGTCGGTCGCGATTTTGGCTTTCGCTTCCGGGTTCTTTTTCACCGCGTCCTCCAGGTTGTCGAACACCAGGTTTTCCTTGGCCGTGCGGGCGCCGACAACAGCCTTGAGATAATCTTTTGTATAGCAGTCAGCGGGGCAATTGTCAAGCGCTTTCAGTGCGCCGTTGTTGTCGCCGGTCAGGATTTTGGCCAGTGCGGCATTGGCACAGTCTGCGTTGCCAAACAACTGGACAGCCTTGTCGTACTGACCCTTTTTGATCGCGACAATACCCAGGTTGTAATTCACGTCGTCTCCCGCACCCGAGGCAGCGCCAAACAGCGCCTCAGCGGCATTGACGTCTCCTTCGAGCAACGCCACGGCCCCCAGGTTGTTCTTGATGATCGGCTCATCGTTTTTCAGGCTCTCTGCCTTTTCAAACAATGGTTTCGCGGCCTGGTATTTCCCTTGCTGCACCAGGACCAGTCCGGCATTGTTATAACCTCTCCAGTCGTCCGAATAAATTTTCTGGAACGAATTGTAAATGCGCAGTTGTTTATCCTTATCGGCCGTCAGGGTTGCTGCATAAAGCAGTTCGGCCGGGTTCAGGGCGGCAGGGTTCGATTCGGCCAACGCGGCGATTTCTTCGTCGGTCTTCCCGATCAGGTCCACGCTGGTGGTAATCTTCGCACGACGCAACTTCGGCAGAATATCTTCAGCCACCACGGTGAAGGCCTGTGAAAGATTTTTGATCTCACGCTCCCGGACTTCGGGATCCGAATACATTGAAAGAACGCGCAGGATGAGGTCTTTATCCTGAATCGTTGATTCTTCCATCATTTCCTTGAACCCTTCCCAGTCTTCAGGGGTGAACTTGGTGTGCAACTGCGCTTCGATCGCTTCTTTCTTGAGTTCTTTCTCCATGTAATTACCGGAGGTACCGCTTCGTTTTTCAGACAACCGGGTATTATAATCCAGGGCACCGTCGGGAGACGCATAAGCCGAAACCTGTACGCCCTTCAGTTCTTTCCGTTCCGCTTCAAACGCGTCTTTCGTATACTCTTTCAGTTTCTGGATGTCTTCGGCGCTCAATTCCGACTTCCGGATCTCGGCGCTGTTAATCAGGTAGTGGATGTCGGCCGTAAAATGATCGGGAACAATGCGCTGGAAAGCATCAATGTAAGGGTCGTAAATCCCGGTCGTATTCTTCTCACGCTGTACCCCAAGAATGGGCTTCGGATTGTTGGTCACCATCGTGGAAGTTGCCAGAACGCCGTCGGCCACCTTGATCGGTTCAAAATCAAGGCTCTTGACGCCTTTTGAGGCCGTAATCCGGACTTCAAGGTCAGAAAGGCGCATCGCTTCCTGATAATCAACGGCATCTTTGTATGAAAAATTACCGCCGTTTTCGTAGCTGATCACTTTGTTGTTGTCACCTACTTTTTCTCCCTGGACCGTGACCGGCCCATAGGGAGTTTCTCCATTTTCATACTTCAACACCGGAGTGGCGACAAGTGTTACCTTCTTCTTAAAGTATTTGGCAGGGAACTGCCCGTCGATGGCCACGCCAACTTGTCCACCGTGTGCTTCCAAAACTTCAGGGGTCACCTGAAAATTGATCTGATCGGCATTTTTCTTCATCTTCTTCAGACCGGCACAGCCTGCAAGGAATAAAGCTGCAAAGGCAATGATCGCTAGAGGTTTTAAGTTAATTTTCTTCATTTTTAACAACATTAAATATTGAATCTATTAGCAAATCTTTTCATTTTTACAAAAATAGCAATGTTTTAAAGATTAAAAAGAAATCGGCCTGTTTTTTGAATCGATTTTAACGCTGATTTTCAAAGCCTCCTTCCTGGACGGAAAAACGCGGATGACCATGCGTATTTGGAACTGCAATCCGCATCGACCGTCCAAAGCGTTCCAAAAAAGACAAATAAAAAATGCCCGGGCTCCGGGCATTTATCGTGGGCTTATCGTCTGGGGTGACCGTCCCGCCGGTCATGCCGGTCATGCCGGTCGCGGTTGTCGCGGTTGTCGCGGTTGTCGCGGCGATCCCCGTCATCCCTCCTTGGCGGGCGGCTTTCCCGTTCAGGGCGTTCCACATAACCTTCCGGTTTCGGCAGGAGCACCCTGCGCGACAGCCGGAGCTTGTTATCACGGTCCACATCCAGCAGTTTCACCTCAACTTCTTCGCCCACTTTCAGGACGCTCTCCACGTTCTGAATCCGTTCCCAGCTCACTTCCGAGACGTGGAGCAAACCTTCTTTCCCGGGTAAGATTTCAACGAACGCGCCAAACGTCGTGATCGATTTCACTTTGCCTTTATAGACCTCACCCTTTTCCGGCAACGCGATGATCCGCTTAATACGCTCTTTGGCGGCGTCCAGCGCCGTTTTATTCAATCCGGAAATCTCAACGTACCCAAAGTCATCCTTCTCCTCGATCACAATCGTCGTCTTCGTTTCCTCCTGCAGCTTCTGGATGTTCTTTCCTCCGGGACCAATGATCGGGCCGATCATATCTTTCGGGATCAGCACCGTTTCGACCCGCGGCACATTCGGCTTGAATTCAGGACGCGGTTCCGCGATGACCTCCAGGATTTTCCCGAGGATATATTCACGACCTTCCTTGGCCTGCTGAAGCGCCCTGGCCATCACCTCGTAAGACAGTCCGTCGACCTTGATGTCCATCTGGGTCGCTGTGATCCCTTTCGCGGTCCCGGTCACCTTGAAGTCCATATCCCCGAGATGATCCTCATCTCCGAGGATATCCGAAAGGATCGCGTATTTCCCCGAATCCTTATCCGTGATCAATCCCATGGCAATCCCCGATACCGGGCGTTTCATCCGGAGTCCCGAGTCGAGCATGGCCATCGTTCCGGCACAGACGGTCGCCATGGACGACGAGCCGTTCGATTCGAGAATATCCGAAACCACCCTCACCACGTACGGGAAATCTTCGGGGATCATCCGTTTCAGGGCGCGGTAAGCCAGGTTTCCGTGACCGATTTCCCTGCGGCTCAAACCGCGGGGCACCCTTGGTTCCCCGACGCAAAATGGCGGGAAGTTATAGTGTAACAGGAATTTCTCTGTTCCCTGCACCGTCACCCCGTCAATGATTTTCTCGTCCATCTTGGTCCCCAACGTGACCGATGAGAGCGACTGTGTTTCACCACGGGTGAAGATCGACGAGCCGTGCGACCCCGGCAGATAGTCCACCTCGCCCCAGATCGGTCGGATTTCGGTGGTGGAACGGCCATCCAGCCGGATTCCTTCGTCCAGGATCATGCGGCGCATGGATTCTTTTTCCACGTCGTGGTAATACTTCCTGATCAGTTTTTCATCACGGTCAAGTTCCTCCTTGTCCGCATTCGCCACCCGGTATGCTTCCACATACTGATCCACGATCTCGCTGAAACGCTGCATCCGGAGCTGTTTGTCGGCAATGCGCTCCTTGGCCAGTTCGTAGCACTGCGGGTAAAGGTCGGCATGGACCTTCCCGCGGATCGCTTCGTCGTTCACCTCGTGGCAGTACGCGCGCTTCACCACGCCAAGCTCTGCGGCGAGCTCTTCCTGCACCTTGCAGTGGACCTTAATAGCTTCGTGCGCGAATTTGATGGCCCCGAGCATCTCTTCCTCCGTCACTTCATTCATCTCGCCTTCCACCATCATGATATTATCGTAAGAGGCGCCCACCATGATATCGATGTCCGATTCTTTCAACTGGGCTGCACTCGGGTTGATGATCCATTCGCCCCCGGCGCGTCCCACCCTCACCTCCGAGATCGGGCATTCAAACGGCACATCCGAAACCTGGATGGCCGCCGAAGCGGCGAGTCCTGCCAGTGAATCGGGCTTCACCTGTTCATCGGCCGAGATCAGCGTGATCATCACGGCGGTCTCCGCGTGATAATCGGCGGGGAACAACGGACGTAACGCACGGTCGACCAACCGGGCAATCAGAACCTCATCATCCGAAGGACGGGCTTCCCGTTTCAGAAAACCACCAGGGAAACGACCTGCTGCCGAAAACTTTTCGCGGTAGTCGACCGACACCGGCATGAAATCAACATCTTCGGCTGCCTCTTTGGCCGATACGACTGTCGCCAGCAGCATCGTGCCACCCATCCTGACCACCACGGCGCCGTCGGCCTGTCGGGCCAGACGACCTGTTTCAATGGTGATCTTGCGCCCGTCACCAAGGTCAATTGTCTTAATTATTGCTTGATTCATAAATAAATAGAAATAAAATTTAATAACTCATCCGTGGTGGGATTTCAAAAATAATAAAAGGCAATGAAATTCATTGCCTTTTATTTGAATAATTTATCGGCGTAACCCGAGTTCCTTGACAATGCTTCGATACCTTTCGATATCATTCTTCACCAGGTAATCCAGTAACCGGCGTCGTTTCCCGACCAGATTGACCAGCGCCCGCTGGGTACTGAAATCTTTTTTGTTCTTCTTCAGATGCTCCGTCAAATGTGCAATCCGAAATGTAAACAAGGCAATCTGCCCTTCTGCAGACCCGGTGTCGGCTGCACTTTTTCCATGTTTTTCAAAAATTCCTTTTTTTACTTCAGAAGTTAAATACATATTCCCCCTTATTAAGTGATACCATGTTTAAGCCGCCGCATTGCGTTCAATCACAACAGCTTAAAATTAATCCAAAAAATCAGCGCAAAAGTAATAAAAATATTTGCAGTCCACGCTTTTATCGGCAAAAAATTCTGCATCAGCGATGCGCTTTGATCGGCATGACAAGTCAAATCAAGACACCCCCTTCGGGATTCCCCGGGGTTCCCCGGTGCCGGCTTATCAGCTCCGCACCAACCCGGCAGTCCAGGCATTTTCCCGCGCGGCAGTAGTTGTTTTTGAGCTGGATCAGGGCCTGGCTCCCGAACGCCGAACGCACCGGGACGCCAAGCCTTTTCCAATGACGGACGATGGCATTCCCCTCGGGGGGAACCTCCTCCAGAAACTCCAGTGCCCGGTCTTTCAACGCCTGCTTATGGTAGTAGTCTCCATAAACAAATAAAAAAGGGACCAGCGTGTTGATCACGATATTGTAAACGGCGGCCGGCCCGAGGTGTTTCGGTCTCCCGGGCGATGGCTTGTTAAACCGGTAATGCGTATTCCAGTAATCCGACGCCTGCACCTGGAAGAGATCGCTGATCTTCGGAAGCTCATCGACCTCGGTCAACTTTGAAAACAACGCCGTTGACACGCTGATCAGCCGGGCAAACTGTGCGATGCGGATGGTGGGAAAGTTGACGGGATGCAGCCGCAGGAATTTCCACAAATGGGCGGGCACCGGCTTCAGCCTGTATTTCCGGCACAAAAAGGAAAACTCCTGTCTCAGGGCAAGGAAATAGTCATCGCCCGCCGGCTCTTCGTTTAACAATCCTGCTGTTCCAAAAAAGAGCGCTTCCAGTTGAAACAGGTTGTCCCGGTGTTTTTCAGCGACATGGAGGGGTAACGCGCGCGACAGCATTTCAAACGGGAGCGCGTTTGTTTTGAAGCCGAAATTCCTGGCCAGGAACTGGTAGAAGGTCTCCTTCCAGTCATTGCCGTTCTGTTCCAGCCGTTCAATGACCTCCGACGTCTTCTGCCGGAGCCGTTCAACCATCAGCGTGTGAAACCACACCGACAATGCCGGTAAGTCCACCTCACGAAACTGCTTCTCACACGCGATCCATCCTTCGCCCCGCAGCAGTTCCCTGTAATTGGCTTCCAGGTAGCCGGGACAGGGCAGCACCATCGCGGGAACCACCTGTCCTTTGGAGTTGAACACCTGCTGGTCGTCGAGCCCCACCACGTGAAGGATCACGTTATCATACGCGGCATCGTCCTGATGCCGGTGGCGGCTCCATGCCGACGCGCGCTGGAGGACCTCCACGTTTCCCGCCCAGACCGTCTTCCCGATCCGGATTTTCGCGTTAAAAAAGTCCGGACCGGCATCCTGGTTGACCGTGCCGGGCGACAAGACGGTCACGGACCGGCCCCCGTTCGTCCGTAAACGCCCGGCATCAAACAAACCGTGCTTCCAGACAAATTGCAGGAACGATTCATTCATAAGGTTGTGCGTCTGTTTTACGAACTAAAATTACAAAAATTCCGAAAACAGGACAACATCGTCATCGCCTTTAACCGGCTACCCCTTTCTTCCCGGTACCCGTCCATCATCCATCACAACAGTCCGGCTTCGAGCAGCAACCCCTCCATTTCGAGCTGGACGTCGGTGGCCGCGTCTCTTGCTTTCTGGGCAAAATCAGCACCGTCCGACGCGTAGATAATAGCCCGCGACGAATTCACCAGCAAGCCGCACTGCGCATTCATCCCATAGCGGGCCACTTCCTGAAGGCTGCCTCCCTGGGCGCCCACGCCCGGCACCAGCAGGAAATGGCCGGGCGCCAGTTCCCGGACCTCCTTCAGCTTCTGCGCCCGGGTAGCCCCGGCCACGTACATCATGTTATCGGGCGTTCCCCATTTTTGAGAAGTTTTCAGCACCGATTCGAACAACAGTCCCGCGTCACTCCTCAGAAACTGGAAATCGGAGGCGCCCTTGTTCGATGTTAACGCCAGGACAATCACCCACCGGCCCGGGTAAGCCAGGAAGGGCTTCACCGAGTCCTCCCCCATATAAGGGGCCACGGTCACCGCATCCACATCCATCTTTTCAAAAAACGCCCGGGCATACAGGCCGGATGTATTGCCGATATCGCCCCGCTTGGCATCGGCGATGACCAGTTGTTCCGGGTATTTCTCACGGATGTAGCGCACCGTTTTCTCCAGGCTCAGCCAGCCCGCTGCGCCAAGGCTCTCGTAAAACGCCACGTTAGGCTTGTACGCCACACACAGGTCGTGCGTGGCGTCGATGATTTCCTGGTTAAAGGCAAATACCGGGTCGGAAGCGTCCTTCAGTGCCGGCGGGATCTTATGCACATCGGTATCCAGTCCGATACATAAAAAACCCCTCTTTTGTTGAATCTGTTCAAAAAGCTGTTTGCGGTCCATGGGTAGTGATTAGTGGGTAGTGGGCAGTGGGTTGTAAGCCATAAGTTGTGAGTTGTGGGTAGTAAGCCATAAGCCATAAGTTGTGGGGCGTCAGATCGCTGCTTCCTTCAGCCGTTCTGCATTTTCCTCGACCTGCAGCTTCCCGATGACCTCGTCCAGGTCGCCGTTGATGATCGCCTGAAGGTTATACAGGGTCAGGTTGATCCGGTGATCGGTGATCCTTCCCTGGGGCCAGTTATACGTCCTGATCTTGGCCGAACGGTCACCGGTTGAGACCATGGTTTTCCTTTTTGACGAGATCTCATCAAGATACTTCTGGTATTCCATGTTATAAATGCGGGTCCGCAGTTCCGTCATGGCCTTCGCCAGGTTTTTGAGCTGCGACTTTTCGTCCTGACAGGTCACCACGATCCCGGTGGGGATGTGCGTCAGGCGGATTGCCGAATACGTCGTGTTGACGGATTGGCCTCCCGGTCCCGACGAGCAATAGGTGTCTTTCCGGATGTCGCTTTCCCTCAGTTCCACGTCAAACTCCTCCGCCTCGGGCAGAACGGCCACCGACGCCGCCGACGTGTGCACGCGGCCCTGCGTTTCGGTTTGCGGAACCCGCTGCACGCGGTGAACACCCGATTCATATTTCAGCGTTCCGTACACGTTGTCGCCGGTCACCTTCGCCACGATTTCCTTATATCCTCCTGAAGGCCCTTCACTGACGTGGGTCACCTCCATTCGCCAGCCCTTTCGTTCACAATACTTGCTGTACATGCGGAAAAGGTCGCCCGCGAACAGGCCGGCCTCATCCCCCCCCGTTCCCGCGCGAACTTCCAGGATGGCATTTTTGCCGTCTTCCGGATCGGCAGGCACCAGCAACAACTTAATCTCCTTCTCCTTGTCAGGAATTCGCCCCTCACTCTGTTCGATCTCCTCCCGGGCCATCTCCCGGATGTCCGGATCACTCTCCTCCGCCAGCATTTGCCTGGCCGATTCGATATTGTCGAGCAGGCTCCTGTACTCCTTAAACACCCGGACCAAGGCCTCCAGCCTCCGGTATTCCTGGTTGAGCTTCACAAAACGCTTCATATCGCTCATCACGGAAGGGTCCGTGATCTGCTGCGCCACCTCCTCGAAGCGGTATTTGATCGGTGTAAACTTTTCTGCCAATGAATAATCTGCCATAAAACCAGATTTTTAGACTTTCAGATTCTCAGATTCTCAGACAAAAAACCTTCTTTTGCCCTGTCTTTTTTTTAATATTCAAACGTTCCGAACTCCGATCGAATTACAACCTTCGTGCCATCAAATGGTTCCACCCTGCCGATGATCCTGGCATCAATGTGAAAAGATTGTGAAATTTCAATCAGCGCATCAGCCAGATCAGGGCCGACGTAGATTTCCATGCGGTGTCCCATGTTGAAGACCTGGTACATTTCCTGCCAGGCGGTCCCGGATTCTTCACGGATCATCCTGAACAGCGGCGGCACCGGGAACAGGTTATCCTTCACGACCCGGACGCCTTCGACGAAGTGCATCACCTTGGTTTGCGCTCCGCCCGAGCAGTGGACCATCCCGTGAATTTGCGGACGGTACCGGTCCAGTATCTGCTTGATCACCGGCGCGTACGTCCGGGTTGGCGAGAGCACCAGCTTCCCCGCATCCGGCACCGGTCCATCGATGGTGCCGGTTAAGCTGCGGCTGCCCGAGTAAACCAGCCCTGCGGGAATCTCCGGGTCATAACTCTCCGGGTATTTCGTGGCCAGGTAGCCTGAAAACACATCATGACGCGCGGAGGTCAGTCCGTTGCTGCCCATGCCCCCGTTATAGGCCTTCTCATAGGTTGCCTGTCCAAAGGAAGCGAGTCCGACGATCACGTCCCCGGAACGGATCCGGTCGGCCGAGATCACCTCTTCCCGTTTCATCCGGCAGGTGACGGTGGAGTCGACGATCACCGTCCGCACCAGGTCACCCACGTCGGCGGTTTCACCTCCCGTGGGATAGATGCCCACACCCAGTTCGCGCAGTTCGCGGCAGAGTTCATCGGTGCCGTTAATGATGGCCGCGATGACCTCGCCGGGGATCTTGTTCTTGTTCCGCCCGATGGTCGACGACAGCAGGATATTATCGGTCGCCCCGACACACAGCAGGTCATCAAGGTTCATGATTACAGCATCCTGTGCAATCCCCTTCCACACCGAAAGGTCCCCTGTCTCCTTCCAGTAGAGGTATGCCAGCGCCGACTTGGTGCCGGCCCCGTCGGCGTGCATAATGTTACACCAGTCGGGGTCGCCCCCCAGAATGTCGGGAATGATCTTGCAAAAGGCCTTTGGGTATAATCCCTTATCAATGTTCCTGATCGCCCGGTGGACATCCTCCTTGGAAGCTGAAACACCCCGGGCCATGTACCTGCTGTCGCTCATAAAACCAGATTGTGCCGCAAAGTTAACATTTTTCGTGTTCACCTGATAAACAACAGCTCCCGGTACTTGGGCAACGGCCATAATTTGTTGTCCACGCTCAGCTCCAGCTTGTCGATATGCGACCGGATATCCTGCAGGAACGGACAAACCCATTCCTCATACGCCCGGGCCTTTTCATCGGCATGTTCGATAACGTTGGCCCGCTTCCGCGCCTCGGTCATCTCGGACACCTTCACCTTGATCGCGGTGATGTGTCCTTCAATTTCACGGATCAGGCCCAACCTTTCGTCGGCAAGCAGCCTGAATTCCTCGGGGCTGAACACTTCCTTCAAACTTTTTACATTGTTCAGCAACCGGGTTTCATATTCCATGGCGGTAGGAACAATATGGTTGATGGCCAGGTCTCCCAGCACGCGCGACTCAATCTGTATCTTCTTGGTGAATTTTTCATACTCGACTTCGGCCCTGCTTTCAAGCTCCTTCAGCGTCATCACCTCCTGTCCGGCAAACAGCCGCACGGTTTCTTTCTTCAAATAGGCCGAGATGGCCCTGGGCACGCCGGTCACGTTCGACAGGCCGCGCTTCCGGGCTTCCTTGACCCATTCCGCACTGTAACCGTTCCCGTCAAAACGGACCGGCTTCGACTCGATGATCAGCCGCTTCAGGACCTGGAAGATCGCCTCATCCTTTTTCGTTCCCTTGTCAACCAGCCGGTCCACTTCACTTTTAAATTTTCCCAGTTGGGCGGCAACGGCCGTGTTTAACGCGATCAAGGCTGCCGCGCAGTTGGCCGACGACCCGACGGCCCGGAACTCGAAGCGGTTTCCCGAGAATGCAAACGGCGACGTCCGGTTGCGGTCGGTGCTGTCAAGGATGATCTCGGGAATCCTGCCGATGTTCAGCTTCAACGCGGTCTTCTCATCGGGAGTCATCTTCCGTTCCACGACAGTCTCCTCCATCAGGGTCAGCATCTTACTCACCTCCGACCCCAGAAATACGGAGAAACTCGAGGGAGGCGCTTCATTCGCCCCCAGCCGCAACATGTTACCGGCCGAGGTGATGCTGGCACGAAGCAGATCCTGATGGTCATAAACGGTCTTCAGCGTGTTTACCACGAAACACAGGAACCGCAGGTTTGACCGGGGATTCTTCCCGGGGGAAAAGAGGTTCACCCCGTCGTCCGACCGAAGCGACCAGTTCAGGTGTTTTCCTGAGCCGTTGATGCCGGCAAACGGCTTCTCGTGAAAAAGCACTTTGAACCGGTGCCGGCGGGCAATCTTTTTCATGATGTCCATCAGCAACTGGTTGTGATCGTTGGCGAGGTTCGCCTCCTCAAAGAGGGGCACGAACTCAAACTGATTGGGAGCCACCTCATTATGCCGGGTCTTCACCGGAATTCCCAGCTTATATGCTTCGTTCTCAAGGTCTTCCATAAACCGGTACACACGGGTCGGGATGGAACTGAAATAATGATCGTCGAGCTGCTGGTCCTTCGCCGATGAATGCCCCATCAGCGTCCGCCCCGTCAGCATCAGGTCGGGACGTGATGCGTACAACGCCCGGTCGACCAGGAAAAACTCCTGCTCACACCCCAGGTTCACCTGCACTTTGGTGACACTCTTGTCAAAAAACTGGCAGACGGCCGTCGCCGCCTTATCGACTGCGGCCAGCGAGCGCAAAAGCGGTGTTTTATAGTCGAGCGCCTCGCCGGTATAGGCGATGAAGACGGTCGGAATACAAAGTGTCCCGTCAACGATAAACGCCGGCGACGAAACGTCCCACGCGGTATATCCCCTGGCTTCGAAGGTCTGGCGGATTCCGCCGCTGGGAAAAGAAGAGGCGTCGGGCTCCTGCTGCACCAGCATCCTGCCCGAAAAATCCTCCACCACGCCGCCATTCTCACTAAAAACAATAAACGCGTCGTGCTTCTCGGCGGTGCCGTCCGTCAACGGGTGAAACCAGTGCGTGTAGTGGGTGGCGCCATTCCCGGTGGCCCACGCTTTCATGCCCTGTGCCACCTGGTCAGCCATCTTGCGGTCGATCTGCACGCTGTTGTCCACCGCGTTACAGACCGCCGCGTAGGCTTCGCGCGACAGGTATTTTTTCATCTTGGGGCGGTCAAACACGTTGACCCCAAAAAAGTCGGACGTCAGGTTGCCCTCCCGCTTCACCGGGAGCGGCTCACGCAACAAAACATCCAGCAGGGCTTTAAATCTGAATTCCGGCATAACTTCATCCTTTTATTGTCTTAAACGTAAACTGATTTTTCCGGCAAAATTAGACTTTTTTTGGGGGGCCTTTCTCAAAATGTGACAATTTATTTTGTCCCCTCCCTCCTTCAGTCCGGCGTCTTCCTTTTTCTCAAAGATTTTTCGCGGTCTTTCTGAATGCCCCTGTCGTTTCATCTCCTTTTTCTTACCTTTGCATTTTAAAAGACTATGCCGGCTATCACGACGTTTATGAGGCGATTTTTGACATGGGTCCTTCTGGGTCTGGTGTATGTGTACAAGTACGCCATTTCGCCGCTGACCCCGGCTTCCTGCCGGCACGTGCCCACCTGCTCGCAATACGCCCTGGAGGCCATTCAAATCCATGGTCCCTTCAAAGGCGTTTGGCTGGCAGTCCGTCGTATTGTCCGATGTCATCCCTGGGGAACCCACGGATACGACCCTGTTCCCCCGGCAAAGACCGTCGCCGTCAAAAAAAAGACCATCAAAAAAAATCATTTCCTGCAACAAACCAATGATTCGCGGGTTACATGAAGACAGTTTTCTATCTTTGGCTGAAATTGATCCTATGAAACGATTCACCCTGCTTTTAATGCTGATCGCCTTTGGTTGCGACTCACGGCCGCCGGCCGGAAAACCCGTCATTTCCGTGAGCATCCTGCCCCAAAAATATTTTGTCGAAAAGATTGCCGGCGGCCTCGTGACGGTCCATGTGCTGGTCCCGCCGGGTGCGAGTCCTGAACTATACGCCCTGATGCCCTCCCAGATGAAGGAATTATCGCGGTCGGCAGTCTGGCTGCGCATCGGCAAAATCGGGTTCGAAGAAAGCTGGATAGACAAGATCAGGCAGAGCGTGCCCGGACTGAAGGTGGTCGACACCTCCGTGCAGGCCGACTGGATCACGGAAGAAGAGGAGGACCACGGCGATCATGTCCACCTGCATGGAATTGATCCGCATATCTGGTCATCCCCCGCCGAGGCCAGGAAAATCATCACCGAAAGCCACCGGGCGCTGGTTGCCCTCCTTCCCGGGGAGAAAGACCTGCTCGACCGCAATTACCGCGCCTTCATGGATGAAGTCGACCAGCTCGACCGCGACCTGCAGGAACTCTTTGACCGGCTCGAAAACAGGAAATTCCTGATCTTTCACCCGGCATTGACCTACCTGGCCC